>CAKZLX010000367.1 GCA_937127265.1 uncultured Pseudomonadota bacterium | reverse complement strand
CACGACGCATCACATCGACAGCATAGTCCTTGAGTTCTGCCATTGAAATACTCGAAGCATAGGGTGAACGACGTAAGATTTCGGCAAAGGTACCGGCAACAAAAGCCAATTCCGTAGCGTGAGTTGGACGAGAGGCTGTGTGATTGGCAAGTGTCCATGACTGCTCACTGGCAACGGAGTCAGGACCTGGCTTTTCATAGCGTAAACGGGTGGTGACCAAAGAACCACGCGCGTCTTCATCAATACGAACAATCTCATAGAGTGCCGTCACGTTGTGTCCTGAACCGATTTCCCCAGCATCGACTCGATCATTACGAAAGTCTTTGTCGGCGATATCTCGATTTTCATATCCGATTAGTCGATAGGATTGAACCAATGCGGGATTGAACTCTACTTGGATTTTGACATCCCGAGCAATGTTGAGCATGGTAGAGTTGAAATCTTCCACGAAAACACGGTGTGCCTGTGCTCGAGAATCAATGTAATAGTTGCTACCATCACCATTGTTGGCCAATTGTTCCATGCGGGTATCTTTGTAGTTGCCCATACCGAAACCCATTGTGGACATCGTAATTCCTCGATCGGCATAGGATTGTATTTGAGACAACATGTCTGTCCAACCTGTACGACCAACGTTGGCATCGCCATCAGATAACACAATGACGCGATTTTCTGCTCCTGGTTCAAAAGACTTCCAAGCCATTTCATAGGCCAAATCCAAGCCTGAACTCATTGCGGTTGAACCACCAGAATGTAAGCGATCAATGGCGGCATGAATGGTTTTACGATTGTCACCAAAGGTGGGGTCTAAGACCTTGGAAATGTTACCAGCATAGGTTGCTAAGGCCACGGTGTCATCTTCTCGTAAGGTATCGACCAGCATGTGCATGGCTTCTTTTGCCAAGGGTAACTTATCATGGCTGGACATAGAGCCGGATACATCGACCAAAAATGTCAGGTGTAGAGGAGGGCGTGAGTCGACGGAGTACTCCATGCCTTGTAATCCCACCCGTAAGATTTCGCGGTCTTCTTTCATGGGGTGGTGCATCAGTTCCATATCAATGGCAAATGGATTGGCTTGGGATAGAGAATCCGTATCGTATTCATAGTCAAAATAATTGATGTATTCTTCTGCACGAACCGAAGCATAGTTTGGTAAGGTTCCTTCGTTGATTTTACGTCGGGCAATACTGTAGGATGCGGTATCAACATCAATTGAAAAGGTCGACAGAGTATCTTTACTGGTTTGCACAAAAGGATTGATACCATAGTCGGTATATTCTTCTCCGGAGGCTTGTTGAACCTGTACAGCATCAACTTCAAAGGCATCAGCATCTTCCAACACTACAAGTTCCATTTTCTTGCCGTATGATGCATTTCCGGTGCTGCCACCACCTCCGACAGCATTTCCAGATGTGCCGAGGCCACCATAACCAAGCTGAACACCTTTAGTTCCAATCAATCCGCTGATAGAATCGCTCACAGAGGCACTACTTGGTGCGGGTGCTCGCATGCCTTCTCCTGCAGCCATTTTTTGACGTTGGGGAACTTTGGTTTTACGCTCTTTTTTGAGACTGACGGTTTGCTCAAGGGCGACTTCTTCCACGGGCATGGGTTCTGTTTCTGGCATATCGGATGGTGTTGCCGTAGCAGTTGGTTTGCTCAGGTCATCTTGCTGGTTGGCAAGTTCGGTACTGGTGCTGTCACTCTCTGTGCCATTTTTTGCATCATCAGTTTTCTCGAAGGCGACTTCTTCTGGTGATTCCAATTCAAACTGGTGTTTGGTTTGACAACCGAGTACAAGAGTGAACAATAAACTATGGATCGGTGTATAACGCATGATGGATTCCTTGGTTGGGGGTGTATGTCTTTGTTTGACACCCCTTAAAGGAAGTTGGTTCTGTGAACTTACACCAAAAGGTAAAATTTATTGTTATTTTGAATCAAAACGTGCAAATTCCATTGTAAAAGATCCACGCCCTTTGGTCATAGAACGCAAGGTGGTTGTATAGCCAAGTAGCGACTCCAAGGGACACTCACCAAGTAATGAGATTGAGTCCATACTGGGTACCTGATCGTAGATCATCGCTTGTTTGGATTGAAGATCCCCCAGAACACTCCCCACATATTCTTGTGGCACCACCACTTCAATTTTCATGATGGGTTGCATTTTGAGTCCACCACCATTGCGGATGGCATTACGAACGGCTTGTGCGGCAGCAATTCGTAAAGCTTGTGGTGTTGAATCTTTGTCAAAGATTTCCACAGTATCCAAAGATATTTGTATATCGACCAAAGGAGCACCCGCAATTGGACCACCAAGCATTGAATCTTTAACACCCTCTTCGAGCGCCTCCATTTGGGCTGCATTTAAGTTGGTTCCTTCGGGTAGGATGGTGGGGGTGACGGTGTAACTGGTGCCGGTTCCACGCTCATTTGGGGTGGCTGTGGCTGCACAACGGGCTTTGAGATGGAGATCTTTGGCGCCAGTGAGGATGGTACGCTCAATGGTTTCATCTGCAGAACCAACGCCTTGAATACTTTCGCGGACGGTGACTTTGGGTCGACCTGAACGCAATTGCAAGTTGAATTCACGGTTCATTCTTTCAAAGATGATTTGGAGGTGCAATTCTCCCATCCCGCGTAGAATACGTTGTCCAGTTTCTTCATCTTCCTCAAATCGAACAGTTGGATCTTCTTCACAGATTTTGGCGATCGCTTCCAGCATTTTTTCTTCGTCTTTACTGGAGTCGGCTTCAATGGCCAGTCCCAGGACCGGTTCTTTGGTGTCGATAGCCTCCAACAGGATTTCTTCACCATCGGTGGCACAGATGGTATCTCCAGTGGTTACGTGACGTAAGCCAGAAAGTAAGACAATTTGACCAGCGTGGGCTTGGGCAATCTTTCGTTTGGAATTGGCGTCGATATCAAATACACGGGCTACGCGCTCGACTTTTTTCTTGCCAACGACTTTGATTTGTTGTTTTTCGGAGAGGATACCACGATAGATTCTGGCAAAAACATGGCGTCGACCATCCCACATTTGTACTTTGAAAGCCAAGGCAATTAAACTGCCTTCATCCGTCATTTTCACCAGTGTTTCGCTCCCATCCAATCGTTTTCCTGGAGATGCAGGGCGCGAGAGAGGGTCGGGTAAGAGTTTTAACACTCCGTCCAATAAGGCTTGTACACCCCAGTTTTTGAGTGCCGAACCACCGAAGGTCGGTTGGATCGTTCCCTCGAGAGTTCCTTTGGCTAGGGCTGCCCAGACTTGCTCCGTGGTAAACTCTTCTTCCATCAGAACCAATTCTTCCAACTCTTCGTCTTGTTCTGCGGCCGCCATCAGCATGTTTTCGCGTTGTTCAGCCACCAAATCATCATATTCACTGGGGATGTCACCAATGGTGAACACTTCGCCCTTTTCGCCAGAAAAGGTCATGCGGGTCAAGTCCACCAAGTTGATGACGGAGCAATCGTCTAATGGGATGCAAACCGGTACTGGATTTCCTTTGAGGCGTTCGCGAACGGTTTCCATGGCTTGGTAAAAATCTGCACCGGGCTTGTCCATTTTATTGATGAAGATCATCCGTGGAATTTCCACCTTGTTGGCTTGTCTCCAAACTGTTTCGGTTTGTGGTTCAACGCCACGGACACCGTCCATGACAATCACAGCACCATCGAGGACGCGCATGGAACGTTCTACTTCAATGGTGAAGTCAACGTGTCCTGGTGTGTCGACCACTTGAATGAGGTGATCTTTCCAAGGACAACGGGTTACTGCGGTGGTGATTGTAATGCCATGTTCTTTTTCTTCGGGTAAATAGTCCATGTGGGCGGTGGCGTCATGAACTTCTCCAATGCGATGATTGGCGCCAGTGTAGAAAAGAATGCGTTCGGTGAGCGTTGTTTTACCGGCATCAACGTGGGCTGCAATTCCGATGTTTCGTACAAACTGTAAATCCGTGGTCATGGTAGGATCCTCCTCAAATCATGAGGTTGTATAACCCCATATCATTGAAAAATCGACCCTGTACAGTGAAATAGAGACTACTCTTCTTTGTACCAATCAAGGAGGGCCCACATGGTGGAGAATAAGACGGTGGCTAACAGTAAGGGGTGGGCAGTCTGTGGATAAAAGATACTAGCGACACCAAAACAAATGTCCATTAACGCAATCAGGTAAGCACTGCGTACACTGTCGCGCATTAAGGCATACGCACCAGCCATAATAAACATGTCGACAGTCATAATACCAGCGGGGCTTTCATTGTTCATGTGGCCAACCCAATGGTTTAAGGTGGCCAACAGAGAACTGACGGTGAAAATACGCGCCATTTGGGTCCCCAGTTTATTGCTGAGTAATGTTTTTCGCCCTAAAAACACACCCAGAATGCAAGTGACTGAAACCAGAGAGCCAGTGTAAACCAGTCGTAAGGTGGTTACTTCCGGAGAAACAAAATAGGAGTAGGCCCCAGCAAAACTAACCAAGAGGACGGATACGGCTGCCAAACTGACGATCAGTGTTTTGCGACCACTTTTTGATTGTAAGGGGTCATACTCTTGTGCTCGCTCGTGCGCCTCTGTCAATCGCTGATATTCGCGTTCCGCCTTTTTGATCCGAGAGATTAAATCATCCGGTGGATTTTTTACGTCACTAAATAAAGACACCGCCAGCGATATCTCCAACCGATCGATGTAATAATCCACCATGAACATCAGTAGATGTTTCAGGGTCTCTTTGGCGATTTGATTGTCTTGCCAAATGTCAATGGCACTTTCTAGTTGGGTTCGAATTCGAAGAAAGTTTCTGGAGACCTGTGCGACATCCAACTTAAATTCTGCAATGTCAATCGTAAATTGATCGAAGTTTTGGCGTGCTTGTTCTGTTAGTTTGATGGCTTCCCAATGCTCAAGGGCTTCTTCAATCGCCTCACGCAATTCCATCATGCTTTGGTAGCGCTTTGATTTAGAACGGGCGCAGGCTTTGTTCATGATTTCGGCAAAGATGGAGGGAACGTGGTTGGGATAGTCAATCGGTTCTGAACGTTGGGCTTGTTCGAGTGTTTCACGGACTTTGGTTTTATTGTGTCGGGCTTCACCAACCAGTAGATGGTGCAGGGTGGCACCCATTAAGTAAACATCGGTACGAACGTCGATGTCTTCAGGTTTACCACTCAGCATTTCTGGAGCTAAATAGCAAGGTGTTCCGACTACGCCCGGGTTAGCGCCGATTTGATTGAGAAGGTGCATCCCCAAGCCCCAGTCCATCAGCAAGACTTCATTGAAGTCACCAATCATGATGTTTTCAAGCTTGATATCTCGATGGACAATCTCTTGGCTGTGTGCGTATTCAAGGGCGTGACAGATTTGTAGAAGGTATTGGAGAGCGGTCGTTGGCAGTTCAAAAGTCTCTGCGGCTTGAAATGTTGGCAGAAGTTCCAACAGTGTTTTGCCTTCGACCTTCTTCATGATGACCAGTAGTTCATCGTCATCATTTTGGATGATTTGATGAATGGGTACAATATTGGGGTGTTCTAATTGACCAGTAATCTGGGCTTCTTGCAATAACATCCGTTTGTAGGAGCCAGAGGCTTTGAGTACCTTTTTGATGGCTACTTCACGACTTGGCATGGTTTGTTGACCACAAAGAACAATCCCCATTCCACCTTTACCCAATACCACTTCTGTTTCGATGGTTGAAGTTTCTGTAGGCCCTAAGATACCCTGCAAAGAGGTGTTCTCTGTAATATCGGTGGCCATGTTGGTGTGAGGATTGAATGTTTCATGAACTGTCAAGTCGAGCGACAACAGTAGTGTGCAAGTTTCAGGTAAACTTGTTTCCGCTTTGGTCTCCAGAGGTGTTGTCATTGATGTACTAGAATCCTGTATAAGTTAAAAATCACTGAAGGCTTATTGCAGTCGACGGTGGGCTCGTTTCTTTTCGTCTTGGGTCATCGAACTGTAGGTTCGTACACAGTTCCGTCCCGAATCTTTGGCTGCATAGGCCGCCATGTCGGCTCGATGAATCCACTGTGCGATGGTTTCAGAGTTGCGAAATTCAGCAACACCAAAACTGGCGGAGACATTGAGGCCAGTGGCAATACGGTGCCAAGGAGTACCGGCAATCTGTTGACGAATCCGTTCTACCGAGATTTTGGCACGCGCCTCGGTGACTTTGGGATAAATAATCAACATTTCATCACCACCATATCGGATACAAGGATCATGTTTACGAATGATGTTTTGAATGATGTTGGAGATGCTTTTGAGTACTTGGTCGCCCACTTGGTGCCCAAAAGTGTCATTGATTGGTTTGAATTTGTCCAAATCGATGAAAACACAAGAGATGGGCTCACCCATTTGTTGCCGTTGCTCAATTAGTTTGGGTAAAGTGCTTTCCAAGTAATCACGTCGAAATAAGCCGGTCAATGCATCCTTTTGGGCATTTTGCAATTTGTTCATCACCTCTTGCATGTGTTCCAATTCCGATTGGGTGACGACTTTGATTTGCAATAAGATGTCGCCAATTTCAATGTAGTCTTCAACACTGAGGGCTGTGGGGTGACTAATGCGCTGGTGATTGACAAAAGTACCGTTTGTGGATCCTGTGTCGATGATGAACAGTTTTTTTGTTTTGCTGTAATTGATGATGGCGTGTTTTTTACTGACAGCGATGTTGTTGAGGTGCAATTCACATTGCTCCTCACGACCAATCATAATTTGATCACCAGGTCTTAACACTTTGAAACTCAAGATTTCGGCACCTGAAATCACCCGAACAGTGACGTGCTTTTCTTCTTCGACTTCCTCTGGGGGAGGACGCAAAGCATCTTTGGAAATCTTCATGGTTTGATCGGTCAACTCCTCACTGATTTCTGAGAAGTCTTCCAGATCAATGCCTTGTTTGGAAGTGTTTAAATCTAAAGTGTCCATCGGGTTTTGATCATCGACAGGTGCCGTTTTTTTTGGGCTTCGGCCAAAGGGCAGATTGCGATGAAATGGTGAAGTGCCTTTTTTGCTCACGATACATACTGGGATAGTGGTGAATAATATAAAAGTCTAACATTGAACGGATCTTTTCGAAAGTCGGTAAGGTGTATTCTGTGTGAAAATACATCATACGATGTCGTATTGCAAGGTGATTGTTTTTGCACCTCTTTTGACGACAACTTCCATCTTTTTCCAGAACATCAATCGTCCATAGATTTTTAAGAGCGATCGTTCAGTATCGACAGGCATACCATTGACGGAAACAACAACATCACCACGTCGCAAGCCGGTATATTTTAAGGGACTTCGACAAGAGATACCCTTTAGTCGAATCCCAGATCGTTCTCCATTCGGTTGTGATGCCCAAGTGAGGTGAGCCAAACGATTGGCCTCTTTCCAATGTGTGGAGTAGTGTTTGACCACTTTTTTTGGCACGGAATAGCGTTGGCTAGTGAGACGTTTAATATCTGGATTCTCGGCGTTGCACTTACCACGTCGTGCAGTTTGTTTTCTTTTGGTTTGGCCTGTGGAATGAGTCTGTGTCTTTTTAAATTTGTGTTTACTAAATGGTTTGGAAATACCATTTGGGTGCCTAACTGTTAACTCTGGCAGGATAGAAGGACGACTGGTTGCAAGATTGTCTTCTTGGATATCATTGGCCTCATCGGTATTTTCAGTGGTTGTTGGGTCAGGATCGGGCTGTTTGTCTGACTGGGGAGTTGCTTTGGAGGGCGTGGTTTGGACTGTGTGTTCTGTTATGATATCTTCTTCGATGTTTTCCATCGCATCGAGTCCATCAATGGTGACGAAATCAAAAGTGTGATTGGCTTCTCCGGCTTCGATGACCCAATCTTGGCTATTGAGTTTTGCAGTGGGAAATAAATCTTGGACGATTTCTCCCAAGAGAATACTCGGAACCATCCAACCGTAGATTGTGCCGACAAATAAACTTGTTTTGAGCAATTTGATGATAGTCATGTG
>CAKZLX010000366.1 GCA_937127265.1 uncultured Pseudomonadota bacterium | reverse complement strand
CAAACGAGGCGACCAAATGGCTTCTCCCACTGTAAAGACCATGATGAAAATCACCAAAGAGATCACAAATGGGTCTTGGTTTCCAACAGGTGCTTCCAACCAATAGTCAAATACCCAAGTACCAAATCCAGTGTTGGCAAGGCTCATCGAGAAACTCTCTGGCAAGAAACACAAGAATACCGAAGCAGCAGAGAGTCCTGTTCCCCAAAGCAACATTGTATAAGAACGAACGTTTACGGTAAGAGCAGAAATCAAGGGCACCAAGAAGATGATCATCACAGGGTTCAAAGTTCCGAAAATACTGGCCACTGGGAAATCAGCACCAAAGACTCGAATCGCATAGGTTGGGAACATCAAGTGGAAGATGTAGAAGGTCAAGCGAACGAAAATCAAGATCGCCAACATTCCCATGTAAATCCAGAATGGGCGCTCTTGAAAGTTTTCCTTCAATTGGCGAATGGTTTCTTCAGTGGCATCACGAACCGATTTCATCACAATGTCGAAGCCAGTGTTGAACGTTCCAACCAAAGAAAGACCTGCGTAAATCACACCGGTAACCGCAAAGAACACGATTGTGGCCACAAATGCCCACAAGTATTTCCCAACTGGAATCACATTGACTTTCCAAGTGTGCACTTCACCAGCAACCATCACATAACAAATGACGGCGGCAATCGCAGTGGCAATCAAAGACTTAACCAACTCTTGGTTCATCACACTACGACGTTCGTCACGAGAACCATCCAACTGTGCCGCCAAACCAGTATCGGCTTGTTTTTCTTCAGGAACAATCAAGCCGTTCTCGGTCATTTCAGCGCCATCACGCATCATCAAAATGGCAATGAAGTCTGGAATGTTCAGAACAAAACCAACCAAAATAATGATTTGATAGGTGGTGAATTCAATACCCATAATCGCGGCACCACCACCATCACCATACAGGTCACGGAAGTAATCAGCAATTTCAGCACCGATTGCAAAGCCAACGTTCATCAAGGTATAGAACAAACCAAACGCCAAGGTCGATTGCTTCATGGTGGTAAACTTTTTGATACCCACTTTGAGCACCGGACCGGTGATCGCAAAACCAATCGCCAAAGGAATAAAACCAAGCAGTGTAACCGCATAGACGTTGGTGGTGAGCGGTGTCAAGCCACGAGAGATCAACAAAGCTACTGCACCAATCATCAAGCATTTCTTGACCCCAATCGTGTCACAAACAGCACCCACCATGATGGTAATCACAGTAGAAGCAAGGGTCCAAACGGTGTAATAGAGGTATCCATTGGTATCGCCCAAAGGAGCACCGTTCATCATCACATCATTTTGCAAGAATGGAACCATAATCGAGGCAGCCGCACCATAAGCAGAATACTCGGTCACTTTGGTAAAATAGAGCAGGTACAATTCACGAGGTGCACCCATCAAACCACGCACATAATAATAAATCAGTCCCAAGAAACCAAGTCCCAAACCAGCCGTAAAGACCAGTAGAATGGTATCCAACGGTGTCATACGACCTTCACTCATCCGCGTACCCATCGCATCAGCCGAACGATAATCCAAAACAGTCCATTCGGTGTTGGCATCCCAATCGGCAATCTGTTTTTCATCATCGGTACAAGAAGGCTTGTCCTCTGGACAAACCAAACGAGATTCTGGTGGTAAATGGGCATTTCCTTTGAGGTGCAGATACACGGGAACCTCGGCACCATCATCTAAGGTTACAGTCCCACGCAGTTTGTATCCAGCATTAGCGGGTAAAGCAGGAATCGCTGAATCCCACTCCACACTTTTGACCATGTCAAAACGTGCAGACTTCATGTCTTCGGTGAACTCAGACACCGAACGCAACTGCTGTAAATCAGGAGAACCAGCTTCGTAGGCTTGTTGGTATTGTTCAGCACCAACCTGTATGACAAAATCTTTGGCGACTTGTTTGATGGAGGACTCTTCCCACTTGAAAGCAGAAGATGAAGACGGTGCTCCACCAGCCCAAGCCACTTGTGAAAAAATCAGGGTAAAGAAAAGAGTCAAAGCAGAAAATAAAGTTCGCATAGCCATTCCTGTAAATACATATTTCGCATTTCAACAAACAATACGAAGATATAGAAAATCACGACTATCTAACGTGTCTCTCCAATATTCTCAATCGCCCAATGTGAAACTTAAGTTACAGCAACTTTCGAATCACCTCATTGTTGAACACAACCTGTCCGAATATCCAAAGACGTTTGGTCCAAAATCTATCCACATCAGACTGGAGTACTTGATGACCAATCCCCCCGTACCATTTGAGCCCTGCCACCTTTGTGCAAAGATGATTAACGAAAGTGATCTATACTATTGCTGTTCGAGTCAAATTGAAACCTTGGAAGGCATCGCCTATTCAGTGAGAGAGGCAGAAGGGTTGTTGATGACCTGTATGCCCTGTTGGAATCTACACCAACCCCATGAACACATCGAATCCGAACAGGGAAAATACTTGAGCCAAGCACTGGGAAAACCAATCCACAAACTCTACATATACGGAGAATACAACCACTACCAATGTTGTCTCTGCCATCAAGAGATCCTGGATGGTCACCCCCTTTATGTTATCTCCCATGGATTGGAAACTGTAACTGAACATTCCGTCTCTGTATCCGAGGCATGGTTCGGAACGATTTGTTGTATCCCCTGCAGTACTCAACACAATTTATTAGCCAATCTAAAACAAACCATCACACAATACCGATTACCAGAATCCACCAAATAAAATCGGCTGATCATTTGCACGAAAAGCGATACACTTTGATTGGTGTTCAATTCTTGATATTCCTTGATGTGTATGCGCTATTTCTCGACCTCAAATCTGTTTGCTACGGTTGTTAACTCTTCCGATATACTCGTATGATAATGCTTTGGCTATGGGCTTGGATGCTCATTGTACAAGCGGCAGAGACGACACTCTTGTACACAACTACCGCTACGGACACTCCAACTTTGATAGTGACCAACCATAATAGTGCCTATCATCCAAAACCCACCCCCATCGAGAGTCCAAACGGGCAAACACGCTGGCAGTTTCAATGGGAACACCCCGACGCTTGGGCACAACAGATTCAGATCACCCACACCAACAGCGATGCTGTTTCCACGGTGCTGTTAGGACCAGAAAACACCTTTCACATTTACCATGATCCAAACACCAAACAGAGTCAGTTCCTCAGCACACTCGGTAGTCCACTTGATGTACAACAACAAGAAGAAGCTCTATATGGGGGTCACCTACTGTGGTTATGGTGTATGGGCACACTGATTTTGCTGATAAAAAGACAGCCAAAGTCCCAATTCACACCGACAATAAACAAATCTTTCTGGCAACATCCACTAATTTCTCCCTGTATTTTCTTGCTGACTTCCTTGTTGTGGCAACGAAATCTGTGGCGTGGCACTGGAATACCAGCTCTGTACCACGATGCTCTGGGAACACATTGGATGATCAATAGTGCCAACCAGTGGCATGGCTTTCTGGACCCTTTGACCCAGTACCCCATTGAAGCCAACTATCAATCACTGGATTCCTTTGTCCTCTGGGGACTGGTACAGATCGGATGGTTTCTCAAACCACTGACACTATATAAAAGTTGCATGATTATATTTCCGGCTATTTCGGCATGGGGAGCTGAGTACTGGGCACGTGACTTGGGTATCAAAGCCCCTTGGAGTTGGCTTGCCGGTCTACTATTCGGGTTTTCAGGACTGATCGACAATGCATTATTAGAAGGTCACATCTATCAAACTCTGACAGTGGGCTTACCACTCAGCGGTATTTTTGTTGGACGTTACCTCAACGAACCTTGCTTTAAATATGGTGTGGGGATTGTAGCCGCCTTTGGACTGGCTCTCTTTTCCTCCTCTTATCTGGGTGCTTGTGGTTTAATTGTATTCTTGGGACTGTGGCTTGGAACCGGTTCATGGAGAGACAAACAGACTTGGTGGATTGTGCTGGGCGTGGCACCATTACTTTGGATACACAACATGTGGATGTCAGAATCCAGTCTCCATCAAGTCCGTACCATCAGTAACATGACTACTGGTTCGGTATCCTTGATGAACTTTTGGGGTTCTTCGCCGGAGATCGATCGTGATGGACATGCCATTGCCCTCGGTATCTCCACAATCGGTATTTTGTTGGCCATGCTCTGGAAATCAGAACTCTCGGATCGAAACAACATTTGGAAAGGAGTCCTAATTTTCGGAGGGCTATCCGGCATACTGATGTTCGGTCCCTATCTCAACCTCTCCTATATCGATACATTATCTCCCTTACCAACACGATGGCTCTTTGCCCAACCAGGACTTTCTTCCGTCGGTTTTCCAATACGACTAGCACATCCCTTTATACTGGCGATTGCTCTGTGTGCTAGTGCTGGTCTGCAAAGATTGAGCCTTCGCCATCATTGGGCTTGGATATTTCTACCCTTGTGTCTTTGGGAAATCGATGCCCGAAATCTTGCAACAAGACAGGGCGTTTGGTCAACGGAGACACCAACGCTTGAACTGAAACAAGATGCCACAATCTTTACACTACACCCTGTCACCACAGCCCAAACCAAAGGCTCCGATGCCAATATCATTCTTCACATGCTCGATTGTCTCGCCCAAACCGGTCATCACAAACCGATCGCCAACAACTGTCTCTCCGTCGACATCGCCCAATCAACGGTCAAACAAATACAAAAACGTCTGTTGCAACGGGTATTCACTAGGGAATCAGTGTTTGAAGTACTCAAAGAGCATCAAATTAGTCATCTACTGATATATCCAGAACTCTTTACCCCTGCCGATTGGGTCCGAATTGAACGAAAGTTGCAACAAGAAGGGACATTGGTTGCCAAAGGAAGTCAACCGTTACACTATCAAGTCTATACAGCAATCGACAACCCAACACTCTCCCCACCTTCTAATCTCCCTTCTACGGTGACCATTGACTTTATCACTTCGCCCGATCAGGCTAAACCGCTGTTGGTTTTGGGAGATGGTATTCTGAGCGAAACCAGACTGACTCACCAAGAACAACAAATTACCCATCAACTCACACTAAACACCGATAGACAAGCAATACCTCTGTTATTTCAAAACACCCAAGGTTCTGTCCTTTGGGAAGGAACCATCCATCCCAACCCAACCAGCGATCAGATTGTCATCGTCGAGGGAGAAGGTCCTCAAACCCGTCTACCGTTACTCAATTCCCCTCCCCACCTATACCAAGGTCGCACACTGATCTGGCTCTTGTTTGGCAGTCTAGGCATTTTGGGTTTCCTTTTACGTCGAAAAGTCTTCTCTCCTTGAATCAGATTTAGATACCCTTTCCGAATTATTGTTCTCAGTTCGTTTATAACAATGAATATTTTAACATGAGGATATTATGGCACGCGTTCCAATTACCGAAAGAGACCTTCCCACTTTGCGTAACCTTCACTACATCGATCCTGAGGAAACCATCTCAATCCACACCATTTTCGACATGATGACCTGCCTAACCTACAGTCAAGCATCCTATCGAGCAGATAACGACTACCATGGCAGTTACGAACAACAACAGTGGGATGCTATCACCCACGCACTGTTGGCAATGGGAGTGGAGAACCACCAACAAATCCAAAATGCACAACAATGCACAAGCACCCGACTGACTTTCGAAGTTCTTTGGAGAGTCGAAGACCGAGAAGCGAACCGCTTATTAAAAACGCTCTGGAAAGCAAGATGTGCCTACATGTCACATCAGCACTCTTGGAAGGGACGATTGGAAGGCCATCCCATTGTTGCAGGTATCTCTTTTCGGGAAAATTGGAGCGAACTAGGCAACATCGCTGATGACATTATTCGTACCGCCAAAAACAATGCCCTCAAAGCACGAGAAATTGATCTCTTTATTTTGAAACTCTGGGGCCAAACCAAACCGCTAAAAACGATCACAGTAAATGATTTAGCCAAAGTCACCCGTAGTATCATTGAGATGAATGCCCTCTATGACGAAGAAGAGTTTGATCTCACCGAATAGAGACATTACCCTTAACTGGACCACGTATAACACCTTGACAAACCATTCTTGTGAGTATCTGCATGTCCCCACACCTGACCATCGTCGACCACCCTTTGGTACAACACAAACTGAGTATCATGCGCAAAATCAGTACTTCCACGGCTGAGTTTCGCCGACTCTTACGGGAAATCAGCCAATTTCTAGCCTATGAGATTACCCGACATCTACCCATGACCACCCAAACCATCGAAACGCCCATACAATCGATGGACGCTCCTTTTATTGACGGTAAAAAATTGGCTCTAATCTCTATTCTTCGTGCTGGAAACGGTCTGTTGGACGGAATCCTTGAATTGGTTCCCAGTGCGCGGGTTGGATTCGTGGGGCTCTATCGCAATGAAGAAACCCTCGAACCTGTACAGTACTACTACAAAGTTCCCGATGAATTAGACCAACGGATGGTCATCGCCGTTGACCCGATGCTGGCCACTGGAAACTCAGCGGTAGCGGCAATTGATTTGTTGAAAGAATCGGGTGCTACCAACATTCAATTCTTGTGTTTATTGGCTGCACCTGAAGGAATCGCCCATCTACAAGAAGCCCACCCCGATGTACCGATTGTCACGGCAGCCATCGACAGTCACCTCAACGATCACGGCTATATTGTACCCGGCTTGGGCGATGCTGGTGATCGGATGTTTGGAACCAAGTAAAGCCAAGCATATCGTCAATACTATCCAATCAAAAACGTGCTTTAAACGATGATTATCGTCAAGAAGTCACGCTGTCTCAAGAGATCAGATCATCAAGCACACCACCAGGTACGTCGGGATCACCAAAGTTTTCGATAAAACTACCATTGGGATTTCGAATACCAAAAGCATTGATGTAGGTATTGAATAGTTTGTTGTGGGTCACGCCATTAAAATCAATGAACTGACCGGTGCGTAAAAAACCATTCCCAGAACCGACCGAAATAAAGGGAACGTTCTGATATTCATGGGTAAAACCATTTCCCATATCGTTACACCACACTGAAATACCCTTGTCTAGAATTCCATACTCATCCAAACGGTTCAGAAAATGGGCAAAGGTATTGGCAAACAGTCGATCCACTTTATGGTGCATATCTTCGGCACCCACCATCACCTCTCCATCATTTTCATCTGAATAATTGCGATGAGAAATCCAGTGGAACGATGGATACTTTTCACCATTGATGGTATAGCGTGTCCCATCAGCACCATCCCCAATTTGCAAGGTGGCGGCTTTGGTGTAGTTGGCAGAAAAGGCAAGGGCAATTAAATCCATGTGCATTTTGGCAATGGTCATCCGCAATTCATCGGAGGCTGCCATACCAGAAATATCCAACATGGCTTGTTCTTGCTGTGCGGGTAGATTGACAGCCAAGACTTCAAACTCACGAATCGAATCAAAATGCAACTCTAATCGGCGTTTGTCGGCGGCGGAAAAGTATCGGTTTTGCTGCAACTCACGAATATCATTGATAATCAAATCATTGATTGACTGTCGACGCTCAAAAACAAGTTCAGAATAAGAAGAGTCCGAAACGCCCAACATTCGCTGGTAAGCCACCCAAGGGTTATCCTCGGCTGGACGCAACATTTTTGGTCCACGATAGGACAAAACTTCTTCCAAATGACCATTTCGGATACCGGTATATAAGGTCAGGGGTTCTCCACCCATTTGCGCAAAGTGACGAGCAATGTAATTGTCCACAGATTCATTCATGGCACGGGCTTCATTGGCCGTTAGATCTTCAGAGATTTTGGCAGCCGTCAGACACTGAATACCACCACCCGAGTGACCACAACTTCGATGCACATGCGGAAAGTCAATTCCTTTAGGGATGATCATTTTATCAGCCCAAGGCGCTAGTTCCGAGAGTACCTTATCGGGTTCCGATGCTAGACTCTGCGGGGTCACTTGTCCGGTTTGACTGGGCCAAAAACGATTGACCTCATCATTGTTTTCGTAGCCTTGGGTGACGCCATTGGCTTGACGACAGAAAAAAATAAACTGCGAATCAGTCTCTGAACCATTCGAGTCAGACTCTAGTAAAGGCAACAACAAGGTGGCTGAACCCGCTTGTAAAAATCGTCGACGAGATAGTTTCATTCGTCTCCCCTCCATTGAAAGGCCTCGGATTGTACAATTTGCAAAACCAGTTCCAAAATCGGTGTGTTGTCCATTGAGGATTGGGTCATGTAGGTCAGAATTTT
>CAKZLX010000365.1 GCA_937127265.1 uncultured Pseudomonadota bacterium | reverse complement strand
GAAGCGATCGTGGTCGTTCCCAAAACAAATGACTTATTGGTGTTCACCAAAGGGCGCGACGGCATCCATCATGTGCTCACCGGTGCTTTTCCATTGCCTTCAAGCGTGCAACAAGATGCGGTTATCTCCGATGTTCCTGCCTTAAACGAACCCAAGTTTAATGCGCCAGAAATCGAACTGACCGAAATTCACCAACAGACATTTGCCACCTTGCCACTCAATCGCCAGTATCAAAGTAGACTGATCACCTCTGCTAGCATCAGTCCCGATGGAGAATGGTTGGCTGTCCGCAATTACTTGTCGGCCAAACTGTACCACAAAACAACAGACCAAGAGTGGAATGAGGTCTTACAAACGAAACCTTGTCGCCTCCCCTTACCCCTACAACAACAAGGGGAAACCTTGGCATTTTCACCGGATGGCAACAGTTTGTGGACAGTCAGTGAAGGTGAACGACAAACCATCTACGAAATCCAACTGGTGTGGGCATAAAATCGAATATCAACCCTCTCCACCCTTCCGATATCGTTGTCCAGATTCCCAGCATGCGATATAAGAGAATAGAAATTGTGTAATTGCAACTGAGCAAAGGACAGACCATGAGTATCTCCGAAAAATTCGCCACTGAACTCGCCAAAGACTACACCCTGCCAATCAACTTGGGCTTAAATGATGGAACCATTTGTCCAAAGTCTTGCATTGACATCATGAACGCCCACAACGATCGAACCTGTTTACGCAATTATACCACCGCCGACAACGACCCCCTCTTGGAAACCATTTGTGCCAAAGATGGCGTAAAACCCGAGAATATCTACGTTGCCAATGGTTCTGGTCCGATTTTAAAACAGTGCATTCCTTGGATTATTGAACAAAAAATCCGAAGCAGCACATCGCTCAAAGCCAAATATCTCTTCAAAAAGAAACTGGGTATGAACAGTACCACCTTCCCGATTGTGTCTGGTCGACTCACCTATTTCAAAGTGCCACTCAAAGCAGGTAACGCAGGCTTAGACGTTCACTTACTGCCACTTGGCCCCGAAACCAACTGGAAATTACGACTGGCAGATGTTGAAGCGGTCATCTCCAAAACTCCCGGCTTGGTCTACATTTGCAACCCCAACAACCCCACTGGACAACTGATGCTCACCCGCGAAGAGATCATCACCTTGTTGGACAAGTACCCTGATTCGGTATTTTGGGTTGATGAAGCATACGTCCAATACATTCCACAGACCGAGCATGAACCATTGAGCAACTTGGTACCCAAATACGACAACCTCTATGTTTCTCGCACTTTCTCCTTTGCCTATGGGCTAGCCGGCGTACGCATCGGATATTTATTGGGTCCTGCTGCCAGTATCAAAGCCTTTGAAGGAGCAGTCACCAACTATCGACTGGGCACCCTCCAAGAACAATTGGCCATCGCCGCCCTTACCGATGAAAACCACATTGATGAATTGTTGGAAATGACCGCCAAGGACCGTGAACAAATCGGTTCGGTTCTGGAAGAATATGGTGTAGAAGTTGTACCTTCAAAAACACACTTCATCCTTGGTCGTTTCCCAGATAATCGTACTGGTAAATGGCTGGCAGATGAACTTAAAAAAGTGGGCATCCGTATCAAACACTTTGTGGATGTTCAAGAGGAAAAGTACCCTGAATATTTCCGAATCACCTTGGGTGTCGGCAAAGAAAACGATTATTTGTGTGAGCAGTTGCGCAAAATACTGGGGTAATATCGCTCACTTGACCTTATTCACTGTACAAGAAAGGCATCTCATTGAGATGCCTTTACTATTTGCAAACCTGTTTTGATTAGGTAGGAAGGAAAGTACCTTGCTCAACTGAACTTTTAATTCTTTCACCTGCACTCTTAATACTATCCACGTACAACTGGTAATTTCCAATGTTACCACAAACATTGTTGGCATTGGTCCAAACAGTACCGTCTGGTACAGTAGCCAAGTTATTACCGGCATGATAACCAAGTACTGTACCACCAACTTCCAGAGCAACCTTCCAAGCTTTCACCCAATTAGATTGACGACTGTTCAGCAACTCTACAGCTTCTGTGTACTTATTGATTGTCTTACGGTAGCCCAACACCTCCTTGTTGATATCTGCGATTTTATTGAACAAGGACTCCAAAGCACTTTTCATGGTATCAATCACTGAATAGGCATCGGCAAGACTCGGATCCGTGGAACCTTTTAAATCTTCTTTCAGCATTTGTGCATTGTAATAAGCAGATTCAAACTGGCTCATCGCTTCCGTCAATTTCGGAGATAGTTCACGAGCGGTTAATTCCATTTTATCACAGGCCTCAGAGGCACCAGATAGTTTATTCAATATATTGGAACTTGTTTTCACCAAACCTGCTGGACACAATTGCTCCACCACTGCCTTTCCAGCCTCTTTGATGTTTCCATTAGACTCCCACTGCGCTTGCACCGCTTTTAAATCTTTGGCACAGGAATTGATATTTTTAGCAATGTCACCAAATCGATTTTTCAAGTCATTGTAAGCATCGGAAAACCCTTTCAATACAGCCAATCCATTGACCGCATAATAGGTAATGGCGGCGGCTGCACCCATCGGACCACCAACGGCAACAGTAGCACCAATCGTAACCGCTGTCACCGCCGCATTCAGTCCCTTCCAAGCGGCACTGATAATCGTTTTGGTATCTTGCCAAACAACTGCCTTTTTGGTAATACCCAAAACACGGTAAAACTCTGCTTGAGAGGCCGCGATCGCTTCGTCTGTTTTCTTTTCTAGAACCTTTTGAACCAACTTTTGCAACTTGTCTGGTCCATTCTTGTTGTACTCTTTGGCTATCGCTTCCGCCAAACTATCCACAATACCAGAAAAGTCTGCCGCATCAACGACTTTTTGAACTAAATCGGAATCAGTAACAACTTTTTCAACGCGCTCATCTGGTTTCTTACTACGGAATTCCCAAGAAATTTGCACTTTTAATTCAATGGCGCCCTCTGGACGGCACAAGGGAAAAATATCCTTGAGAGCCTCATGTGTGGCTAAAACACGCCCCAAATCTGGATGGCTTAAAATTGTAAACTGACGAGAGAATTTACTTCCACTAAATGTTGAAGCAACTTTATCTGCCATCTTTGTAAGGAAGCCAACATCTGGGGAGTCTGGTTCGGACATAGTAATGGCTTTAACAATTTCACTACCTTTCCATTTTCCATTTTGACACATGTCAATAAATACCGGAATGTCACCTTCCATTGTATCTGATTCCAACAGTTTTTTGATGAGGACCGGTTGACGACCAAATGCTTCATAGGCCTTATGTAGATTTCCCATTGAATACTCCTATTTTCCTTCAAATTGTTTTGCAATCGTAAAAAAGTCTTCCCAAGTGCCGTTGGCCAACCCATTCTTCAAATCAATGAGGGCTGTAGGGTTTGACGCGAAATCAGACCACAGTACTTTCCAGACTGGTTTATTTTTATTGGCACACTCTTTAAATGAAGCCAGCTCTTTTGGATCAAGTCCCATTAATTCAGCAATCGTATCTAGATCATCTACAATAGACGCCAACTCTTCCGCGGCGTCTGCAGACGCTTCTTCATCTAGACGATCGCTATCTTGTAACTTTTCAATTTCAGCCAAGGCTGTTTTGATATTGCCGAGGTATTCCTTTAAATTCGCCTTGGTCAAATCAAAATCTTGCTCTTTATACTTTGCTAATGGACCATTTTTTGTAAACAAATTGCTTTCAAACAATTTGTACAATTTTTGTTCAGCAAACTTTCGAAGACGACTATTAATTTTGAGCAGACCGTCTTCATGAGTAAGATTCGGAGATTTCGTAGCGGCCAGATAAGTTGCCTTGGCACCTTGCTTCCACCACAAGAAGTATTTAACTGCCGTTTTGGTCTCTTTATTGAGCGCCACTTTGCTTTCTTGAAGTTCTTTCTCTGCCGCAACATCCAACGCATCTTCTTGTTTCTGCTCATCTGTTTGGGCACCTATCGATTTAACGATCTCGGCGTTTGGAACCAGTTTCTTTCCAGTAGCGTCTTTTAACACTGCTTTGAGGGTCGATTTACCACCACCATTGGCTTTACACACAACAGCAATTTGAATCGCATCGCCATTTTTCACCAACAGACCTGAAGCGGCTGGTGCTTTACTATCGATACCTTTGGTGTCAACTTTCAATTTTTCAAGGTACTTCTGGATCTTATCTACCTTCTTAAACTTACTTGGATCGGTAATTTTTTTATCGATTCCAAAAATGTAGTCTTTACCTGTAGCCACTGCGTACCATACCATAGGTTTACTTCCTAGGGTTTTGACAGCCGCCTTGCTGAGGCTAGTCAAATTTTTCTGATTGGGATTGATACTCATACTTTATGTTCCTCTGTCAGCTGATTAGTTCTGTGAATGTTAACAGAATATATTATCTTTCTTAATCAAAGGCACAAATATTATTTTAAAAAAATTGTAGTTGAACAATCCATATCACAAAATGAATAATTGGTATATTGAACTGTCTCCACCCCTCCAATGTACAACACAATCGTTATTTCACCTAGACTGTACGGGCCTTCACTGAACGACCTTCAAACGATGCTCCCATCAAAGAAGCAATCACCGCTGGCACTGACTTGGCTTCGACATCAAAAGTGGTACTGGTGGCTTCGATTCGGATTTCTCCAAAATCTGGTTTCTTGCCTTTGATACCTTCATTTACCAATCCCATCAGTCGATTGGGGTTCAATTTATGCTTGCGACCAATGTTGACTTGACAGGTGGCGTAGTTACCGGATTTTGGTTGAAACTTTTTGCGCTTTTTATCGCCTTTTTCCCCTTTGTTGCGATCACGGTGTCGATCTTTCTTTTTGCGTTTTTTGCGACTGATGACATCTTCGGCACGGGCATTCAAATCGACTTCTTGCTGGTATTGAGAGAGCAGAGAACCACTGATCAAAGAGAGCACTTTGGTTGCCAGTTCGGTCGGTTCCATGGCTTGTAAGACAGTGGACAATTCCGCTACTTGCGACTCAAACTTACCTTCGGGCAAACTAGCCTCCTCCAACGAGGCAATCGCGTTGCGCATTTGTGAGGCAATCACATCTTCGGTGGTGGGAATTGGCTTCTTGTAGGTTTCAATACCGCTCATTTTCTCAATTTGACGCATTCGAAATTCTTCACGCGGTGTCACAAGGGTCACCGAAATCCCCTCTTTTCCTGCACGACCAGTTCGACCACTACGATGAATATAGACTTCCAAATCATCTGGTAACGTATAGTTGATCACGTGACTCAAATCATCAACGTCCAATCCACGAGCCGCCACATCGGTTGCCACCAAAATCTTGAGTTCTTTTCGGTGAAAACGACGCATCACCCGATCACGAGCCTCTTGTTTGAGGTCCCCATTCAAAATATCCACCGCATAACCCTCTTTGCTGAGCCCTGCATAAATCTCCATGGTCTCGGCACGGGTGCGACAAAAGATAATCCCTTCCAAGTTGGGCAGTACATCGACCCAACGACGCAAAGCAGCAAAACGATCGGCTGGATGAATCACACAGTATTGGTGGGTGACATTGCGATTGGCTTGGTTGCGACTGGCGACAGCAATTCGATGGGGTTCCATCATTGTACGCTTAGCAATCTTCTCAATACCTTTGGGCATGGTGGCTGAAAACAACAAGACTTGTTTCTCTTTGGGGGTTTCATCCAAAATAGATTCCAAGTCCTCTTTGAACCCCATCTTCAACATTTCATCGGCTTCATCGAGTACCACCATCCGAACTGCGGAGAGA
This sequence comes from uncultured Pseudomonadota bacterium, assembly GCA_937127265.1. Classification (GTDB taxonomy): domain Bacteria; phylum Myxococcota_A; class UBA796; order UBA796; family UBA796; genus CAJWHX01. The sequence continues at coordinate 2,477 of CAKZLX010000365.1, read as the reverse complement.
TCCAAACGGTTTTGGCGAATGAAGTCCAACGTACGACCCGGTGTTCCCACCACAACCTGACAACCTTTGGACAGTGCTCGGGACTGCGAACCATAGTCAGCACCACCATACAGTGCTACCGACTTCAAATAAGGCATCTTCTTGGCGAATTTTTTGATTTCTTTGGCAGTTTGCAAGGCCAGTTCACGGGTTGGCGACAAAATCAAGACCTGCGTATCCGAACTTTCTGGGTCAATTTTATGAAGACAGGGCAAGGAAAACGCTGCTGTCTTGCCAGTTCCGGTTTGGGCAAGGGCAATCAAGTCTTGCTGGGTGTTGAGCAAAAATGGAATTGCTTCGGCTTGAATGGGTGTTGGTTCTTCATACCCCATGGCAGCAATGGCTTCCAAGATGGGGGGTAAGAGTCCAAAATCAGTAAAAGTAGACGACATCTCATCCCCTGTATTTGTAATGGTGGGCTAACCTATCCGATTGCAAAGGAATTGTCGATGATATAGACTGATTGTTCCATAACAAACAATAAAAAAGGGTGGCCAACCCACCCTTTTCATTTCCGAGACCATGATCTCTACACAAACGAGAAATTATTTGCCTGCCTTCTTGGCCTTTTTCTTTTCGGCTTTGGCCTTGGCTTTGTCTTCTTTTTTGCGTTCTTTGTCGGTTAATAATGCACGTCGTTCGGCTTCCCAATCGATCACTGTATACTCAATCTTGGCTTCTTTGAGTTGCGACTCGGTGTTGGCAAGGGGCCCGACCAAAGTGATCACCTCATGTCCTTGACAGGTCTTCAACAGATCGGTGAAATCTTGCTTGTCGGCACTGGCTAAGTTTTCACCGTACTTGTCAAAGAAAGAAAAGTTGTCCATTCCCGTCCCCATCAAACGGTTGAGCATTTGTCCACCCGACTGTTGATTGAGTACGTACTCACGGGCACGGGAGAGTTTGGCATCGGCGATACCTTGCTCGCTAACGTTAGCCTCAGAACCGGCTTCTACAATGTCCAACATGGTTTGTACAGCAAATCCAGTGGCATCATTTTGTACCAAAGAAGAAATACCCAACGCACCAGTACCACCCGGCCAGATTTGAGTGAAGGCATAAGCACCATAAGTAACCCCTGCCTCTTCACGCAATTTACGCCAAGCCATTTGAGACAATACATCTCCAACCACTTGGGCGCGAGCACGATCTTCAAAGTGGTCTTGGGTATCGATTTGACACATCAGATCAACTTGGGTTTGGGTAGCAGTGGGCTTATCAAAGACAAAGATACTGCGCTCAGGTTGGGCTTCTGGTTTGGAGAGATAGCCAATTTCCATTGGGGAATTGCCACCTTTAACTTTCCAATCAAGCACCTGTTCACCGTTGGCATCGGTTGCCGTAATGACTTCATAGCCACCGTTTCCTTTGTACTCCCATGAATCAAAATAGGTACGAATGGCTTTTTCGGCTTCTTGTGGGTCAACCCGTCCAACCACCATCAATTCGGCATTGGAAGGAGTCCACTTGTTGTAAATCCACTCTTTCAACAAGTCCAAATCCCAGTCTTTCATGGCAATATAGTCGTCGGGACGATTCCAATATCCCAACGGATGATTCGGTGTGAACAAAGTCTCGTACATGTACCGACTCGACCAAGTGTCAGGGTAGCGAGAACTGCCTTTGACACTGCTCGCCCAAGAATCTGCTTGTTTTTTACGATACGGGGTGTTGACCCAATCGTGATTTGATGGCTCTACCATCCAACGCATTTTGTTGAGTAATGCATCCAAGTTTGCCGAAGAACCCGCCGTCGAAATACTGGTATCGGATCCTGACATGAATCCGGCCACCGCCAAGAGATTCTCTTGGGATTGGTCGCCGATTGACGAGGCATATTCAGCCATGCGGTTAATACCAGCCGGATCACCTGTACGGGTATCTCCTTTGACTTGTAATCCAACCCGAACCAAGGGAGCATCCCCATACGGTAGAACTGCAACCTGTAAGCCATTGTCCAAGGTAAAGCGATGCAAATCACTTAAATCAGGCGTCACCAGTTGCGCCTCAATCATCGTCTTGTTGACCTCATCAGCCTTATACAAGGACTTGTAGCGGTCTTCATCTTTGGTGGCGTGATACTGCTTGACTTCTTCTGAACGAGAGTCTTTACGCGCGGCGGCTTCACGACGTTCTCTTTCTTCTTCGTCCATCGGTTCTACGATTACTGCAACCATACGATCACGGGTGATGTATTTGGCGGCAACCTCTTGGGTAGCGGCTTGAGTCACTTGGTTTACGGCATTCATATTGGCAGTGAAGTACCGTGGGTCACCAGTAAAGTGGGTGTACATCGCAGTGGCAGTGGCACGACCAGAGAACAAGTCCGAAACAGAATCGACCGATTGCAACAACGAAGCCATCCCTTGAGAACGAGCATAGTTAAAATTCCACTCTACGAAGGAGTTCACCATGTTGGGATCGTACTTTTGGGTTTG
>CAKZLX010000364.1 GCA_937127265.1 uncultured Pseudomonadota bacterium | reverse complement strand
GGATGCCATCAGCAGATGGATACTCGAATCAGCGTCGCTGTATTGGATTCACGAGCAGCGATAACGGCATCGGCAAGACCTGCTGTACTGTCTACGGAGCGTGTACTTAGACCTAGCGACATGGCAATGGCATCAATCGATACTGCACTACTTTTAGCAAGTGGCATGCTCCTGGTGTCTCGTTCCAGAATAACAAAGATGACAGCCGCATTTTGCAGCACTGCAAGGTTTAGTGCTTCAAACAACTTCCCATCTCCAAGCGCTGCATTTCCTAAGAGACACAATACAGGACGACCGGAGGATTTGGCGAGTCCAACACTTTGCAACGCTCGATCTGCAGGAGACCCGATGCTGGGTGCGACTTTGTAATTGCTGGAGCCATTTCCGAGATTGGATGGTGAGGCTCCGCGCAAACACGCGACCGATTGTCCTCGAATTCCAACGGATATCCAGTCCCTCTTTTGCATGGCTAGAACTGCAGACTCCATAAAGGGAGCGAGCTTACCAAGACCAACGCCACTCAGATTCGCTAAGTAGCCGGGATTAGAGGCAAATAGATCATTTTCAATCTCGACTAGTGTCATCGCAAACTCAACAATAAAGAGGCAGGGTTTTCCAAGATACCTTTCAAGGCGCTAATAAAGCGTGCCGCCACGGCTCCATCAATGACCCGATGATCAAAACTAGGCGAGAGGTACATCATTTTGCGGGCGACAATTTCACCGTTGATAACCATTGGACGGTCGTGGATTTGGTTGACGCCCAAGATAGCCACCTCAGGATGGTTGATGATCGGTGTGGCAAAACGTCCACCAATGTTACCAACCGATGTGATGGTGAAGGTGCCACCTTGCAACTCGGAGAGTTGGACTCTGCCTTCACGGGTACGGGTGGTTACATCGGTGATTTCTGCGGCCAGTTCCAAGATGCTTTTTTGTTCGACATTTTTGATGACAGGGACATAGAGACCTTGTGGTGTATCACAGGCAATCCCGATGTTGACCTCTCCACGCACAATCATTGAGAAGTCGGCTTCATTCATCACTGCGTTGACAGTAGGAAAGTCTTGAAATACGCGAACCAAGGCTTTCATGATGAAGGGGATGTAAGTGAGTTTGACGCCATGTTCAGCGGCTACGGATTTGAGTTGACCACGCATGTTGACCAAATCGGTCATATCAATTTCTTCAACGTAGGTGAAGTGGGGTGCTCTTTGTACAGATTCTAACATTTTCTCGGCAATCTTACGACGCAATCCGACAATCTTGACCACTTGGTCATCTTTGGTGGCTTGAACTTGAATAGCGGGTGGGGCTTTGATTTGTTGGGCGTGAACAGGTGTAGACACAGGGGCATCCACTTGTTGACGCACGTCTTCACGGGTGATGCGACCACCTTTACCAGTGCCAGTTACGCCACTTAAATCAAGTCCTTCTTCTTTAGCGTAGACTCGAACAGCAGGCGATGCGAGGACTTTACCGGAAGGGTTGGGTGTTGAAACAGGTGTCAGAGTTGGTGTGGCAGGTGTCGGTGCAGGAGTTGGTGTGGCGGTTTGTACAGGTGTTGAAACCTTTGCGGTAGGTGCTTCTTTAACAGGTGCCGGTGCTGAACCATCTTGGGACAGTTTTAAGAGTGGGGTGTGGACTTCTAAGATGTCACCCTCATCACCACAAAGTTCGATAACCGTTCCACCTTCGGGACAGTTCAATTCCATGGTGGCTTTGTCGGTCATGACTTCACAAACCACTTGATCGGCGGCAATGACATCTCCAACTGCAACGGTCCATTTGACCAATTCAGCTTCGGTTACACCTTCACCAACTTCGGGTAATTCAAATGTATAAGACATAGATTCTTTCCTTGTGACTGTGGAAGATTCCACTGGGGTTCATGATTAGTAGGTTCAAGAGATGGGTTGATTTATTGTTCAAGTACAGTGTATACCGACTGCTGGATAGCGGGGATGGTGGCATCACAAAACAATGGTTGGCTTTCCAAACGCCAAAACGCTTTGTCCATCAAGGCACCAAGCCATTTGGAGGGAAGTCCCACACAGACCACGCGTCCGACATCAAAGATCGCTTGTAGAGCAACTGGATCCAAGGCAGTGAGGTTATGTTGTTGTATCCAATGCAGACGTATACCATCGTTGTCCAGTGTATCCAGTGTGGATTGAACGATTTCAGCATCAATGTTGCTAGAGACCAGAACACAATGACAATCTGCAGTATCTTGAGCACCGTTATTGGAGCACGAAACAAGACTACTGGGCGCACTGTTTTCCAATTTGTGCCAAGCACTAGCGACTGCCGATTCCAAGAGAATGATCACTTTTCGAGTAGAGATGGCCCGTTGCAAAGCGCCTGTACGCATTTCATCATTTAAGACCGACCACACTTCGACCATCGGGTGTGTGAACAGAGAGGTGTCAGGCGTGTTTTGCAGGTGGATGCGAATGACCAATGCACCGATACCCGCTTGTGGAAGTCTCTGGGTCCACTGGGCAATGCTAGACAGATCATTGGAAGGCCATTCGACAACTGGACAAGCGCCATCGATGGCCATCCCAGTGGCGACTTGCAACAAGGTGGCATCGCTCATCGGTAATAGGTGGGCGCGCTCTGCTAGTTGTTCGGTTGCATTCACCAGATCTTGTTGTACGACAAAACATTCACCGAGTAGGTGAGCATTTGGTGTTTGTTCGAGCCAGTTCAAAAGAGTCATACCGATATCCAAATCGAAGAAATTTCAAATGTGTGTGCGCAATTATTTATGGGTTATCCGATTGATTTGCAACCTGTTTGCGAAGATGGTTGGCAATAAAAAACTCACCGGCTTTGTAGGAAGAACGCACCAATGGCCCACTGGCAACATAGGTGAAACCCATTTTGAGCCCCAACGTTTCATAGCTTTCGAAGGTCTCTGGGGTGACAAAACCATCGACTTTGAGCAATTTTTTGTTGGGCTGAAGATATTGTCCGACTGTCAGAAAGTCACAACCCACCGCTCGTAGGTCAAGCATACTTGCCAGTACTTCCTCGGTGGTTTCACCTACACCGACCATGATGCTGGACTTGGTGTGCATGTCGGGTGCGAATTCTTTGACTCGTTTTAACACCTCAAGACTTTGGGCATAGCCTGCACGGGGATCGCGGACTTTTGAGGTTAGACGTTCCACACATTCAATATTGTGTGCCAATACGTCGGGACGAGCATCGACCACTAGTTTCAATAAATCTGGGTTGCCACGAAAATCGGGGATCAACACTTCAACAAGGGTGTTGGGGTTCAATCGACGAATCTCACGAATGCAAGCGGCGAAATGATCTGCACCTTGTAATTCAAGATCATCGCGATCGACACTGGTCACCACCACATAGTCCAATTCCATTTCGGCGATCGCTTGGGCGACATTGGTGGGTTCATTGGGATCCAAATCAACCCCTTTGCGTCGGGTTTGTACCGCACAAAAACGACAACCACGGGTACAGACTTCTCCCATCACCATAAAGGTAGCAGTACCACCACTCCAACATTCACCGATGTTGGGACACTGCGCTTCCTCACAGACCGTCGCCAAGTTCAATTGTCGAGCGCGTTTTTTGATGTGTTGATAGCGTTCACCACCGGGGGCTTTGACTTTGAGCCAAGGTGGTTTGGGTTGTCGAGTCATAGGTACCTCTTTTCCGTTGATACCCAATTCTTAACGGTTTACTCTTCCAAAAGCGAATTGTCTGAAGGCGTACTCGGAGTATAGGTTGGTATCGTAGAACTCTCGGCAAAAAATGTGAGGTTGCACCCATTGGTACTCTCTTTGGAAAGCCAAACTTGTAGATCGGCAGTGGTGTACTGATCCAAGTAGGTACAGAGATTTTGGTGTTCACTCCAATCTAAAAAATCTTTTTGGTAGGTTTGAAACAGCGGATGGAAGAGCCACGTATTACCAATTTTACGAGCACCTTTACCAGATGATATAAACCGTCTAGCCATCAAATCGACTTTGCTTTTCCAAGTATCGGCGGTCCAAAAGTGAGGTGTGGGACTGTTTTCGACCAAATCAAAGAGCATGAAATGCAGTCGGGGTTCTTGATAGTCGGCCAAGATTCGTTCGTGTTTGACGTGAGACAAAGAGGTGTACTCTCCATCAATATAGACTCGTTGTCCCCAAAGATACCCGCCGGTCACTTCGACATTGTCTATATTTGAGGGCTTGTTGTGGTACAAATAAGAGTAGATCATCCAAGCATTATAGGCGTTGACAAAGTGAACCAACTTGTGATTGGCGCGACCTCGTCTGGGAAATCGATTTTTACTGCGACGATTAGTTTGCGGACCAACCGTACCAACCCAAGCAATATAGTTCTCCAAGATGTCTTGATGCGCCTCAATGTTTGCCCAATTTATTCCATCCACTTCATTAACCGATTGTTCCAACAGGTTTTGCCACTGTTCAGAGGGGTCGGTTTTTACTGGTGTTGTGGGGATAGGAATATCTTGTTGACAGCCGATCGTGAGTAGGCTGAACTGACAGAAAAGTAGTTTCCAGAAAGAGGAGAAGTGCATCGTTCGTCTAAAAAGCATAGTATGCTAATTACAAGGACAAGGAGCAGATGACAAGTTTTTGGCGACTATATTCGATTTGTTTAACCGTGATGCTACTGTCGATTCACCTGTTACAGTGGCAATTTCCTGCCTTGATGCCAACTGTTCAAAGTAGTCCGCAACGGATGATATCGATACCTCCGAAACCCAAGGGGGTCCAAGAAGTATCCGACGGGGAAGGAGATGAGGTGCTCTATACCGAACAGGCTTGTTTGGAAGGACCCGAACAGTTTCGAGACATTTGTTTTCATCAGTTGGCTCGACAACGGGCACAAACCGATTTGACCGGTGCCAACCAAGTGTGTGCCAAAATCAGCAGTGAGGAGATGACTTGGGAATGTATGGCGGATATCGCTGAACTCTATTCTCCAACTGATCGAGAGGTCTCGTTGGCGCTATGTCCGAGTATTGAACGCAAAAAGTGGCGTGACCAATGTGTTTTTGGAATCGCACTTGCCTATTCGACGTCCGATTCTCCCTGGGGCTTCCGACTCTGTGATCAAGCAGGACAGTGGAGAGATTTTTGTCGTCACGATGTCAATGGTGAAATCGCGGTGGTCAATGTAGAACTGGCCTTGGCCAATTGTGCCAAAGAAGAAGGTGATTTATTGACCCGCAAAACTTGTTGGCACGGAATCGGTAAATACTTGGCACGAGTGGATGTTGATGCAGCATTTGCAGCCTGTGAACAAGTACCACCCGGTCCGAATAATCTGTACCGTGAGAACTGTATTCACGGTTTGGGATGGGGAGCCTCTGAAACCGCCGAAGAATCTTTTGTGGCAACCTGTACCCGTGCTGGCAAGGAAAAGGATTCCTGTTTGTTAGGAATTGCTTATAACCTTCGGCGTTTTGATATCGATCGGGGATTACGCATTTGCGACAAGGTTGAGCGTGAAGACTTACACGGTCAATGTCGTCGTTTTGTGTCCAATGGGCGGTTGTGATTGTCTCAGAAGATATCTGGTCTTTCTTGGGTCACTTTACAACGAAGAGGTACTGATCACCAACAGTTCAATGTCTTCGTAGCCCGCTTGTTGAGCCGTGTGCAGGGTTTTGCTGATCAGTGACCAAGGAACCTCTTTGTCGACTCGGATTTTGACTTCTTTTTTGGCTTGCTGTTGGAGACTGCTGTAAACTTCGGTGATCAGAATGTCTTGGCTTTGCTCCCAGTAGGCCCGTGCAGTCACTCGAAATCCATCGACATAAATACCGTCTTTGGCAATGTCAACCACCAACTG
>CAKZLX010000363.1 GCA_937127265.1 uncultured Pseudomonadota bacterium | reverse complement strand
CTCGTTTATTCAAGCAATTTATAGCCGATTTCATATATTGAGTGATCTTTTTTGTGTGATCATTGGAGTTGGTTGCTATATGTTTAGTATAGGAATGAATATTCATTCACTTTTTTACTATTACCCTTTCACACTATTCTGGAGAAGAAAATGCCAATTGAAAATAAAAACCGGTCTGCAGCCGAAGATGCCTCGCTTGCAGTCGCCGAAGAATCTAGACAAACTGAATGGACTTCCAAGTCTTTGATGCGTGAGATGTTCCTCGGAAACTTTGATGTATCTCTTTGCTATCCATACCCAGAACAAGACCCACAAGACAAAAAAATTGGTGACGAGTATTGTGCCAAAGTGGAAGCTTGGTGTCAGAAAGAAATTGATGGTGAAGAAATCGATCGTACCGAAACTATTCCCGCTCACGTTTGGCGTGGTATGAAAGAATTAAATCTGTTGGCCATCAAGATTCCCAAAGAGTATGGAGGCCTTGGATTTTCGCAGCAAAACTACATGCGTATTCTCAGTGTTATCGCTAGATACTGTGGAGCTGTAGCCGCTACATTGAGTGCTCATCAGTCTATTGGTGTCCCACAACCAATTAAATTAGCTGGCACCAAGGAGCAAAAAGAAAAATGGCTTCCCAAGTTCGCGGAAGGTTGGGTATCAGCATTTGGTCTGACAGAGGAGTCCGCGGGGTCGGATCCTGCAACCATGAAGACAACTGCCACAGAGCAAGACGACGGTTCTTGGTTGCTGAACGGTGAAAAACTATGGTGTACGAATTCGGTCGTGGCTGATGTTATCGTAGTGATGGCGGTTTCAGGCAAAAAGACCTCAAAATCTGGTCGTGAATTCAATGAAATTTCTGCCTTCATTCTTGAAATGGATACTCCAGGAGTCGATATCCTCCATCGTTGTGAGTTTATGGGGATTAAAGCGATTGAAAATGGTTTGATTCGATTTACCGATGTCAAAGTCCCAGCAGAGAATCTGATTGGTGGTCGTGGAAATGGTCTCAAACTTGCCTTGTCAACACTTAATGACGGACGACTTTCAATCCCAGCGATATCTGCTGATGGCGCTAAGGAAGTATTGGAGTTCTCGAAACGATGGGCGAAGTCCAGATCTCAATGGGGCCGCGGAATTGGAGCCCATGAGCCCGGTGCTGACAAACTTTCCAAGATTGCCTCAGATGCCTACGCAATGGCAGCACTTAGTGACTACTGTGCGGCTCTCAGTGGTCAAGGAAAGGACATCCGTTTGGAGGCGGCCAGTGCTAAGATGTGGAATACCGAAAAATTGTGGACTGTGATGGATACAGGTCTACAACTTCGGGGTGGACGGGGTTATGAAAAAAGTTCAAGCTTGGAAGCCCGTGGTGAGAACCCATTTCCTTATGAGAGAGCCCTACGAGATTCCAGAATTAATCGTATTGTAGAAGGAACCACGGATGTGATGAACCTCTTCGTGGCCCGTGAGTGCTTAGACTTTCACCTTAGTAATGCAGCACCACTGTTTTCGTCAAAGACTCCTGTGGGTGAAAAGGTGGCTACGGTAGCCAAGTGTGCCGGTATCTATGCACCTTGGACGATTGGATTGTTCATGCCCAGTTTCACGAAGTCGTTCGGTCAGTTTCATCCTAAGTTACGCCCGTTTTTACGTAAGATTGATGCATTCTCTAAAAAATTGGCCTTCCAGACATTCAAGAATATGGTACTTTTAGGCCCTAAATTAGAGACTCGCCAACTGTTTATGTCCCGCGTAGTCGGAATCACCGTGGATCTATCCACAATGGCTCTTAGTGCTTCTCGTGTACAAACAGAGATTGACACCACAGGGAAAGAGGACAACCTTGAGACTGTGTTGTACTTTCTTCGAGCCACAGCCTTAAAAGTGGAACAGACATTCCGTGAATTGTCCGACAGTAAGAACTGTGATGCACAAGCCCGTTCTTTGGCGAAGAAGATGTTGTCTGCAACTGAAGCCTTACCTGACTCGGACACGTCCCACTTAACTGGCTATAAGGTCGAAGACCGCGAATATGGTAAGGATTTAACATCTGGCAAGATTCAACGTCGTAAGCGTGAGATCGAGCGTGGTTTTACATTGCCTTCTGGCATGTCTGATGAGGCTGTAGAAGCAGTAGAGGGTGCGGCCAAGTAAAGCGGCTCACAATCTAAATTTCGCCTTTTAAAAGGCATACGACAAGCGGTTTCTTAACGGAGGCCGCTTTTGTTGTTTGTGGGTAAAAAACAAAGAAAGACCCACAAGTTGTGAGTCTTTGAGGTGATTTGATATCAACTTATACTTAATTTAGGATAGTAGGATGTCGTTTGGGAAAATGCGCAAATATTTTTGTCCAATCTTTGACACGATTGTTTTGAAATTTCCATTTATGGCTCGGGTGTCCCGTTTGAATCATGTAGGTGATTTCTTTATAGATGTTACTCATCGCGGTAGTAAAATCCTCTTTAGATTCTACATCTTGGAGGAATACATTGAAGTTGATCAAACGGAGATAGACGCCGTCTTGCTTGGTTAGGTTGGGCAGAAGTTTGTGGCGAGCTTCAATGCGCCAATCTTCACGAACGTATGGCGTAACGTCTGGGATTAACTCCAGCGCAAATTTAATGGAATTGCCTCTGGTTTCAAAAATGCCATTGACGAAGACACGTTTCCCATGTTCGCTCATGAAAATAGGATTATCCGGATAAGCCTTGAGACCTGTCATCGTGTAGGTTTGATTAGACCGAAAGTGAGGGGTTAATAAGGGCGAGTTTTTGAGATGATCAATGATCATTTTTTGTACATTCATGGATGAGCTCCGTTGTTAGAGGGGATACTTGTGTAGAGTAAAACATTTAGATAAGATCTGGTGAAATATTAGATAAAATCTGGTTAATTTTATGATAATATAGCAAATAGGGTCTTGCAAGTCTTTTTTAAATTTTTTCTTATGTAAACAAGTCCCTAAGGGCTACCACTTACCCTAACAGTCCTACGAGTCGTTCCATTCGAAATGGTTTACTCAGATACATGGTTGGTTGCTTTGAAGGATTGTAAGCTTGTATGCTATCAACATCGCCGCTCATTAAAATTGTTTGTATTGTTGGATAGTGGTCTTTGATCGTTTGCAAGACAACCAAACCAGACACACCGACTCCAAGATTGACATCCACCAGAGCAATGTCAAAACGTTGCGTTTGTAAGGCTTCGATAGCTGAAGTTCCATCACCCTTAGCGACAACCATGTAGCCATTGCGTTCTAATACCCGTGCAATTAACTTTCTCAACAGTGGCTCATCTTCGACCAGTAGTACATGTTTGCTCATGGCTTCTCACTGGTATTCATCCGCCTTTTGGTTTCCTGTATCATATCGACAAGATTGTTGGGCAGAGTTGATTCAGTAGCGATCGATTGGAACATCGGGCTGATGGAACCTCCGGGGTGACTACAGATCGAGTATTGTACGACGGTTGTATTGTCAATTTGCTGCTGAATACGCCAGGCACCTAAGTTGATTGGGGTAATTTCTGCATGGGGAAATTGCTCGATTTTGGCCTTGTAAAATTCTTTGTGGGGTCCACCTTGCTCAAGTCTTTCCCATCTGAATAACAATGCCTCTCCATCTCGTTCGAAATATCCACGAAGGAACCACATTCGATCTGAAAGTGCGAAAATTTCGAGGTACTGCCAGTAGTCAACGTATGTATCCGTACGGGCCAAGGTTTTTGCATCGGTGATATCGGCACTGCTCCAAGTCATTGCTGACTCAGCATCAGCGGCGATTTCAATCATCAGCGGGATGTTTAACGATTCTGGATATTTTGTGGTGCCTGAAAAACAAGGAAATCCATCGATCAATTTCTTTTTCACGATCACAGGACCAACATCAGTTTGGACTGTATTTTGTACTGTCCAACCACTGCTGTCTTTGAGTTCAGCCCAGGTAGGATTGTAAGCCTGTGCAGTGGTGATGAGGAGCAAAGTAGAGTACATTTAAGGTTAGTATACAATTTCAGAGAGCGTTTAACACAGATCGGATTGAGAAAAGTCGTGAAAAGTACAGATTCCACCCATGCCCTTCTACAAAGAAGCCTCTGGTCAGTGTTGGTGTTGACCGTGGTCATAGGGCTAGGTGTGACCTTTTGGTGGGGGGAAGATGTTGATGCGCTCATCGCACAAATGGATCCTACCTATTTTGCTTGGGCGATTGTGCTGTTGTCGGCGGGACTTCCTACTGTAGCGATGCGCTGGCGTTCTCTGCTAGATCCTGAGGAGAAAAAACGTACCAAGCCTTTGTTTATGACTGGATTATTGATGCTTGGTCATTTGTTGAATGTCGGAATACCCGGCCCTGTAGGTGAAGTGGTTACCAGTTGGATCGTTCACAAGCGCTACAATGTTGATTTTGGTAACTCGTTGTCGGCGTTGTTGGTCAGTCGGATTTTGGGGTTGATTTCCGCATTTTTGATCGCTGTGGTGGTTTTTACGATTTCACCAATCAAAGTGGCAGAAGAGTATGTCGATAAATTGTGGGTGGTGTCGGTATTATTGCTTGCATTAGGAGGCTTGGCTAGTTCAGTGGTCTTGTTTCCCGAGTATCCCAAAAACCTTTTGGTATCAGTACGTAAACACAATTGGCTTCAAGGTCGTTTCTTACAACGGGGCTTTGATTTGGTCGATCAGTTGCTAGGAAGTTTTATTGACACCGCCAAGCGAGGGTGGTTGGCCTATGGTGAAGCCTTCTTCTGGTGCGTGTTGGGACACTCTATGGTGGCTAGTGGCATCTTCTGTACAGTGTTGGCGCTGGGGTATGATGTTGCTTGGACAGGCATCTTCTTCACCTACTCATCTTCAATCATATTTAGTCTTGTGATGTTCATGTTTCCAGGGTCGACATTGGGCTTTGATGTTTTGTTCTCTGGTATGCTTCACGTAACTGGTGGTATTCCCTTACCTGTTGCGGTGTTGGTGGCCTCGGTAATACGACTGCACCAAAGTTTGATTGCGGTGTTGGGTGGGGTGATGCTGGTATTTACTTCGCAAACTTTATTGGATGAGGCTCTTGCTTTTGCCAAGAAGTATGTCACCGATAGCTCAACGACACCAGAGGAATAAACAGGCTATACTACAGACATGCCAAACAACTCACAGATGCCATTGCTGACACTGGTTTATCCGCGCTTCAAGTATCCTAGTGGTGATTATCCTATTGGTGTAGCTCTCTTGGCTGCCGTTGTTCGAAAAGAACTGGGCTGGCGAGTGAACATCATCGATACCACCTTCAATCCAGACATGCAATCCGTTGAGGATACCCTTCGCCAAACGAAACCAGATGTGGTTGGTATCGGTATGAGTACCATGATGCTTGGTGATGGTTTGAAAATCGCTAGGTTTGCCCATCAGACTGGATCGAAAGTGGTTTTGGGATCTGCTCATCCCACTATGTTTCCGGATGAGATGATGAAGCATGATTTTGTGGACGCTGTGGTGATTGGAGAAGGGGAAGTGCCACTGGTCAACCTACTTCGAAATTGGCAAAATGGTGTTGTACTACCTGTCAAAGGGGCTCATGTGCGTAACCGAGAGACGGGCGAGGTTTATGTATCCAATGAGCGAGACCCAGTGCCCGATTTGGACGCATTGCCATTTCCGGCATGGGATTTGATCGACATGGATGCCTATTTTGATGCATGGGCGCAATTAGATTCGATACAGCCAGGCTTGTGTGGTTTTTCAGTTAGCTCAAGCAGGGGGTGCCCATTCCAATGCTCATTTTGTGCAGAAACCTTGCATACGCTATTTGGGCGTAAACTTCGCCAACGTTCTCCAGAATCTATC
>CAKZLX010000362.1 GCA_937127265.1 uncultured Pseudomonadota bacterium | reverse complement strand
ACACCAATACGGGTTTCGCAAGTGTCTGTAGCCAAGATGTGCGCGATTATTACTGGATCGATGGCAGTGACACCTCTTACATGGAGGCGGACATTGGTGCGTACTGGAGTGATGGCGAAATGGCATACCTAAACCCAGCATCCGGTGACTTTCGGATGCACAACGATGATGAACATTGTGCACATCTAAAAGTACCTGAAACAAACTTTCCAGACTATGGGTATTGGGACCTATACTGCGATGCTACATCCGGAGCAGGATCACATGATAGTTGGTCCTCAAGTCATACGACGAATGCCGTTTGTATTAAACGGTAAGCTTAAAGGTGCTGTCAGTTCTGGGGCTTGTGTAAATACTGTTGGTGACACAATTTTGATGTAGGTTGAACCTTGGTTTTCACTCGAAGTGGGAAAGGATTTTCGAAAGCGGGAAAACGGTGGTGATTCATGACTATCATGACATGGTGAAGATGTACAACGGAAATACTTTTTCCGCTTAGAACAGATAGAATTATTGACGGTACTAAGTTGAAAAGGTATGCTGCACAATAAAACCGAAGTTTATTGATATCTCAAAATACTCTGTGATAGAGTGTTGAAATCGTTCATCTCAACGGAAGGAATAGCTATGAAAGACCTACTAAAATTGCTGACATCATCAAATTCTGCAGATTTACAAAAAAGCCTTACCCATGAATTGTCGGCTTCGACTCTGGCCGCCATTTCAGAGTACGTCAAGAATAATCCGAAAGTAGAAGAAGCGCAGCGATGGCTGACGCTTATTGAGATGAAAGAGGGTTCGACAGATAAATGGGACGATGAACTGGTCTTGCCGCTCTTATTTTTATTATCAGACTTTAATCCCCAAGCATTGAAGCTTGGCTATCAGTTTGATGGTTTGACGGTTACATCAACACTTCACAATCATAATTCTTCTTGGATAGTACCATGTTCAGAACCCCATGGACATCTTGCTTTGATCGGCTTTTGGGGGTCGTATTACGATATTTCAATCTCACCAAATACCAATTCTAAAGAAGAATTGGTGTCAATAGCGACTCTATTGTTGGATGATTGGAATCAAGAAGATTTTTGTATCGATTTAGAGCCAACAGAAGGAGAGATTCAAGATATGGTGGGACCGTTTTTCGTGGATGCAAAACGAAAGATCATTACCAGTAATCACAAAGAATTTCCAGAATACTCCGCAGTCGAAGACATTGATGTTAGTGATGAGGATGGAAAATATACATGGGGGAATTTTAGTGCTTTTCACAGTGGTAACAATCAAACCGAGGTTATTTTTACCAGTGGAGACCAGAGTTTTCAATTCTCAGAAGACTTTCTTTGGGTATGGTTGTCATGGAAAGAAGTTCCAATTGATCAACGTCCCTCAAATCGTCCTTTCGACGATGTTCATAAAGAAGCTTTGTGTGATCTTTCCGAAAAGGTCTTTAATATTCCCAGAGCACAATGGGATATCCTTACCTATTTCTAATGTAGCAACCTAATATTTCTACGTATTGCGTATCGTTTGACACTTTGGAAGTTGTGTAAATACTGTTGGTGACACAATTTTGATGTAGGTTGAACCTCGGTTTTCGCGCGAAGTGGGAAAGGATTTTCGAAAGTGGGAAAACGGTGGTGGAGAGTACTATCAAGACTTTGGTCAAAGGGCGAACAACAAATAGTATCTTTGAATGTATTTTTCGATGTTTGAAGATTCTCAACAGTTTGAATGAACATCATCAATGGCAACGGGATATAGTAGTACTATTCTCCGACCGATTCTTATTGGCGTAGATTTAAACTGGAGCACCACTCTCGTATCTCATC
This sequence comes from uncultured Pseudomonadota bacterium, assembly GCA_937127265.1. Taxonomy (GTDB): domain Bacteria; phylum Myxococcota_A; class UBA796; order UBA796; family UBA796; genus CAJWHX01. Next base: position 4,004 of record CAKZLX010000362.1, on the reverse strand, counting down.
TCGAGCGTTTGTACTGATATTACTATGGTCAAAGTTATTCGCACCACTAAATGGAGGTGGCATAAGAAGTTCATCCAATGGATAATTTTGAAAATGTTCAGTACATTGTGCACGATGACAGGTGGTACAAGAGTTTTGAATATTTGTCGTATGGGGTTGTTCGAATTCAGCTCCAACAATTTGATATTCTGAATGACCCGTCAAGGGTATGAGTAACTCAGAGGGATTCTCTGGATTCGATAATTGAGATGTAGCGGGTGTGTGTAAAAATGGTCCTGCCATATGGCATTCTTGACATTGGTCATAAGCCACAATATTCGGCCACTCCCATGCCTCATTGTATCCATCTTCACTAGGAGTCGGGATATTCGTATCATAGGGGTTAACTTTCTCTAGATTTACGTGCAGAAAGCACGTGTCTCCTGTCGAAAACCTATGTCCTATTACCCCCAACCCTCCATCGCGACAATTGGTCAGATAAACTACATCTTCATTAGGTGAACCATCTCGATTTAATCCTGTATATCGACCAATCCCAAATCCTGGGTCACATGGTTTCCCAAAAGCGGCTGGGGCATCACACTGATTTGAATCCCAGCTTCCATTGGTTAAAGCTTCACCATCTTTGGTTACCGGAACCAACAGTGCATCTGAACAGGAAAAACGTGGGAATGGTCCCAATACTTCTTCACATTCCAGTGCATGTTCCAGTGGAGTCCTTCCTGATGGTTTAGGTTCACAGGCAAGCATGAATAGAAAGAAGGTCATGATAAAAATCCGAGTGATTGTATGTATGGATAACGACTTTGAACTAGATGTGTCATTGAGCTATTTCCCCCTCACACTCTCCAGCAGGTGGAGAGATCCAGTCACATCGGAGAGTGTTCTCCGGACCGGCCTGGAGACAGCTCAACATAGCCTGATAGTCTTCGCTTAGGGAACCAGGGTCATGGGGAGGCATGTGCTCAGATGCCACCCACCCGTTTTCTCGGAAGAGAGCCTCTGTTCGATTAGGGAAGCGATGGCAACTCACGCAGCCGTTATTCTCGATGTGTGGGGTTAATATCCGTCGGTGATCTGTACCGAGTAGCCAATAGGGGGCATTAGGTCCAGACACTATGGGAACCACAGGTTCTTCTGGATTATCTGGCATTCGTGCACCGTCTATCCAAGGGCTGTGGATGAAGGGGTTGGATTGGTGGCACTCGGCACACTCTTCGGTGCGTTCAAGTTCGACCATTTCATCGAATCGAGGGTCATCGGATCCTGGTAGTATGCCTTCGGCTTTCCAAGGAGTCCCCTCGGATGTGTCTTTTGGAATACCACCCACATCGGTGGCTAACATACAGGTAGCACCGGTTTCAGAATTGTAACCAATGATGTCGATATTTGGTACAACTAAGGATCCTGGTCCATCGGACTCGTCTAATTGCTCTGGTTGCTCTGGACGGCAGAATCCTAGCCAGACGACATGATTTAGAGGGTTGCCAGCTGCGTCTTTTCCAATTTTTCGAACAACCGTCGCCCCAGGCATGCATTGCCCCTCTTGCATACTATGGTGGTCGCAGTCGAAATTGTCCTGTGGTTTCCAGACGTCCTCACCATTTACAGTCAAAGGTATAAGTACCCCCTCACTACAGTCGATCGTTGGCATCACGCCCAAGTGAGGCTCACAGACCTTCGTATAGGTGATACGCCGTGGAAGCTCTTTGTTCGGGTCGCAATCGATTGTAGGTTTGTCGCAGGAGGTTAGTATCCAAGGAATAGAACCAAAGACAAATCCGTATGATATACGAACTACAATTGAATACCAATATTTGTTGGGTAATTTAAAAGGAATGGAACGCATGCTTTGACCATGGTTGCTGTATTTTATGATGAGTGTTCTAGCAGTTCAATGTGGTACTGAAATACATCTTAACCCAAGCTCTTTCAATAATTGTTCGTGCAATGTTCGTAACAATTAGTATGAGGAAAAATAGAAAGGAAGGAAGTGATTACGATGTACTATAGGCAGAACGAATGGTTAGCATGAGGCCAACTCTTCATTTTTTCGGATTTAATGAACAGTTTGTATTCGAAATTGTTTGATTTCAAATTTCAAACTTACGCGAACATTCTACGAACAATTAAACAATACAATTTTGCTAGATTGTATACGGTAGATAATGAACTGCAGGTTTGATGGTATTTCAGGGGGGAACACAAGTGTGTTAATGGTTTTGAACTTAGATTGGAAACAGGACAAATTAAAATCAATCAACCATATACATTTTGGATTGTGATGCGATGAGTTCCACAAAAATTACAATCTACTTTTAAATAAAATCGAGTGTTATTATAGAAAAATAGTATCAAATTTAACCGTTAGATGGAAAAGGGATGGAATCATCAAGGGCACGCATTATAAGTCTTGGAATAGCAGGACAGATACGACTTTTGAGTATCTTGGCATTGCTTATATATTTAGGTATATTGTTTTTCTATGAAGCACTGATAGAACTACAGATTCCAAAAGATATTACAAATGAGGTACTTCAAGAATTAGAAGAAGAAACAACAATTATAATTGCTCTACAAAACGAACCTAGTCATATTCCAATTGTATTGAGTTGGTTGCAGACCACGTATCCTTATTCTTCATATTTAATTTTGGATTTTGATTCGAACATTATTGTCCAGTCACAACCGCCACCATCAATTGATGTCTTGGAAGAAATGTGGTACCCCGATTGGGAGTCATCCATCGTATTACCATTTACAGATGAGAATGGGAAGCGATTTTATACTATGATTGTTCATGATTTCCCATATGAGTCACCTACATATCTTGATATAATTGAATCAACAATACCCTTCTCGGTTATCCTAATATTCCTCTTGTCTACGATGATTTTGGCGCGTATCATAGTGAAGCCGATTCAGCAGGTGGCACATACCGTCAATCAAATAGCTGCTGGAAACCTACACCAACGCACGGGTGTTTCAAGACAAGATGAAATCGGAGATTTGGCACGTGCGTTTGATGTAATGGCAGAGAACAATCAGCAGCTTTTGCTAGCCCAAAAGCACTTGATAGCTCAAGTCGGTCACGAGTTGCGTACACCTCTTGCTCGTGTTCAAGTTGCGATAGATATCCTAGAAGAACAGATGTCTCTCAATGAACAGACTCAAATGATGGATGTTCGCAATGACATAAAAGAAATGTCTCGTTTGATATCGGATATCTTGGTGGTGTCTCGTTTGGAAACTGTCAACTTTGCAGGAATGGTTGCTCAAACACTGCGACTGGAAGAGTTCGATACAGAGGTATGGGCATTAGATGTTGTTCAGCGATTTACTATGATATTTCCAGAACGAACAGTGACAACCTGTTTCGTAGATTTGGATATCTTTGTTGGTGATAGAATGCTCTTGGGACGTGTTCTTTGGAACCTACTTGAAAATGCACATAAGTATTCATCCATACAACAGGCTGTCTCGTTACAAATCAGCATGCATAATGATCAATTGATGCTTGAAGTGAAAGATGAAGGCGAAGGAATCCCTCAAGAGTGTTTGGATGGTGTTTTTGAACCATTTTTTCAAGGGCGAAGCTTTGAAACTTCAACAATGAAGGGGTTTGGTCTTGGTCTGAGTCTTTGTAAACAGGTTGTTCTTGCACACTGTGGATCAATCGAACTGAAGAATCGAGTTGTCAAAGGTTTAATCGCACAGGTAACATTACCCATACACTCAACAAATGCGGTAAAAGAATGATTCAGCAAAATATTCATGTACTATTGGTTGAAGACGACCATCGTCTTGCATTGCTGACAAAGGAATATCTAGAGTTTCATGGGGTTACGGTTGTTCATGTTGCCAAGGGCGAGGATGCTCTTGAGGTATTGAGCCAAAATCATTTTACAGCGATAATTCTCGATATTATGTTGCCAGATATGGATGGTTATGAGGTGTGTCGTCGCATTCGGACCTTCTCAGATGTTCCAATTTTGATGTTGACA
>CAKZLX010000361.1 GCA_937127265.1 uncultured Pseudomonadota bacterium | reverse complement strand
CAGCCACCAACACAAAATCAATATCTGATTTTCGATGAGGTTCACGGGATTCAAGTGCAGAACCCCGTAGATACAAGGAAGCATTACATTCATCACAGGACCTGCGAATGGGACCGAGCAAAGCCTGAATCTTTCTCCATACCTGATTTTTGTATTGCATTTTCACAGGCTGAAAGAAACCTTCTTTGATATCCCACTGCATCATACTCTCCCTTCCTTGTACACTTGAGGTCCAAGACAGATTTACAATGCCAACAATCGCAACACTTCATCCGTGACTTCAGATGTTTTCAAAGTTCCACCCAACTCTGGGGTGACCAAATTGTGTTCGAGACAATGACGGACTGCCACTGAAATCTTGCTTTCCAAATCCGGTCGACCAAGATGGGTATACATCATTCCCAAACTCAAAATTGCCGCTAGAGGATTGGCCTTTTCTTGCCCCACGATGTCAGGAGCAGAACCATGCACCGGCTCAAACAATGAAACCGTACCTGGATTGATGTTTCCAGACCCAGCTAGTCCAATACCACCCTGTAAAATCGCTCCCAAATCAGTCACGATATCACCAAAGAGGTTGTTGGTCACCACCACTTCAAACTGTTCGGGGCAGCGGACCATTTCCATTGTCAGCACATCGACATACAGATGCTTCGATTCGATATTGGGATACTCGGCGGCAACCATTTTATAGACTCGTTGCCACAAATCGTGTCCATGACGCATCGCATTGGCTTTGTCTGCCATACACATTTTGGTGTGACCATGCAGATCTGCGTACTCAAAGGCTGCCCGAATGATGCGCTCTACCCCTTTGCGGGTGTTCATTTCTTGCTCGATGGCTACTTCGTCAAGGGTTCCACGTTTGAATTGTCCACCGATGCCTGTATAGAGACCTTCGGTGTTTTCACGAAAGACCACAAAGTTGACATCCTCACAACCTTTGTCTTTGAGTGGACACTTGCTAGGATCGAGTAAACGAATCGGTCGGAGGTTGATGTACAAGTCCAACTGAAAGCGAGCACCCAAAAGGATTTCTTTGGCGTGTACGTTACTGGGAACGCGTGGGTCACCTAACGCACCCAAGAAGATGGCGTCAAATTCATCACGCCAACGCTCCATCACTTCGCTGGGCATGGTGGTACCATCACGCAGGTATCGGTCGGCTCCCAAATCAAAGTGTTCCAAGTCGTACTCAGGGGTCAAAGCATCCAAAACACGTAACCCTTCGGCAATTACTTCAGGACCGATTCCATCTCCACCAACAACCGCTATCTTTTTGCTATCTGACATCTCTATCTCCTTTCTTCAGGTAGGTTGTCTAGTGGTAATTGAATTGTCGATAAAATTCTAGATGTTGGCGTCAGTTTCATTCCAGTCAATGAGTTATGTAAAGTATATTAGCCTCTGAGCCACAAAAAAGGACTCCCGAAGAAGCCCTTTCACACACGGAGAATTGTTACATCGTTATTCTTGGGCATCCAACCAACGTTCAGCATCCAATGCAGCCATACAACCAGAACCGGCTGCTGTCACTGCCTGACGATATTCGTGGTCTTGCACATCACCACAAGCAAAGACACCTTCAACATTGGTTTTGGAAGAACCAGGAACCGTAATCAAATAGCCACTTTCATCGTGATCAATGTACTTGGCAAAGGGTTGGGAATTTGGAGTGTGTCCAATCGCCAAGAACAAGGCTT
>CAKZLX010000360.1 GCA_937127265.1 uncultured Pseudomonadota bacterium | reverse complement strand
AAGCCGTGAGTAGGGCTTTCATTAGGTACTATATCAAACATGGTTGGTCATTCCTTCTATTGGTTGTTGGCATGGTATTTGCTACCAGCCTTGATTTGTTTATGCCACCCGCCGCCGAATCGGTCAACAACAAAATTCAGATAAAAAAGATGGATGCCGCCCCGCGACTCGCGACACCCTTTGCTAATACCGCACCCAATCCCCCCGAACCACCAAGGATAATTGCAAGTAACATACTAGCCCCAATCAAAAAAGTTAGCGTGGTTGATTTGTCAAATTTTAGCGTTGGCAATTTGTCACGTTAATGCGTCACAAATAAAATCTGTTTATCCGGTGCAGACCAGCAAAGGGTGCAAGTCGCGCAAGATTCCGCTGCGCCAGTTTGTTCAGGACAAACAATTGATTTGTTCTTTTCTGGCTTGTATAGGTCGGCACTGTTCGCGCTAAATTGCCAAGTCGGTGCATTGCTATACCGTACAGAAAAACGCTCACCGAACACGCCGCGAACCGCACGAAGGGCAAGCCCGATATCACTATCTGGCGCATAGCCGGTAAATCCCCAGACCGCCAAGTTATCAAATTTAGTTAATAGATGCTGCCAGACTGCTACATAATCCACAGAATAAAAATCACCCAAGACATGAAGCCGGACAATGTGTTGATTTCACCAGATGGCAACGCTTGGTTGGCAGATTTTTCGGTGGCTCGAACCCGTGCTGAGTTGCTCACAAATCCACATGATGTCACTGGAACACCAGGATGGTACGCACCAGAGCAACAATTGCGATTGGCTTCAGAAATCGGTGCTTGGACCGACTTGTTCTCTTGGGGGAAAATGCTGGAACTGGTGATTTCCTCAATGTCTTATCGTTCAGGAGAACTGTCTTACATTGTTGAAGGCTGTACGGTTCTAGACCCACAACAGCGCTTCCGAACCTCTTCAGAAGTGTTACCCTTGTTGAAGGCTGGGATTGAAGCATTACCCAAAGCAGTGTTGGGTCGTAAGTTCAAAATCAAACACCGTCGCGGGATGACCACCTTGCTTAAAGAAGGCTTTGCTTTTCCCAATGACTTTGTGCCAATCTCCCGCCAAGGGGTAACCCAAGATACTTTTAGTGCTTCGGATGCATCGAATGCTGTCGTGTCTCCCAATTTGTTGTCGGTGGTTCCACGTTTTCGATCGCGTCCTGACATTTTGACGAAACTGTGGGAAGCTGCGAAATGGGTCAAAGACAATCAGCGAAGTAAAGTGTTGTTTGTTCGTGGTCCGAAAGGTTCCGGTCGCAAAGATATTATTCGTCATTTTGTTCGAGAGTTAAGTAAATCAGGCATCATGGAGTCTCTGATTTTGTCCTATCACGAGAACGGGGCGTTTGATGACGGATATCGTGGGGCAGTACAGCATTTGTTAGCACCCTGGGGAGAGAATCGAGATAACTTTGTGCAACGTTTGCAGCGGTGGTTGGCGCGAGAAAAGCAAACGCCTATCCGTTCTACTCGTCGTGAAGCCAATGGTTTGGCCAAGTGGTGTGGTTTTTTGGATAGTGATGAGCAGGCGGTAGATAATGGCTTGGGGCTCATATTTTTGTTTCAACATTTACAACATCTATCTTGGAAGGGTGGGGTTATATTGGTGCTGGAAGATCCAAAATTCTGCACTGTGAATGGTGATGGTTTGGATATTTGTGAGACCTTATTGGGGGCTGACTTTTCCAAACGTCCAGTTCTGGTTTTGACCACTATTCCCGATGACATGTCTACAACTACACCTGCTTTTCAACACAAAGTGAATGTATTGGAGATGATGGGTGCTGAGGAGTTGAGCATTCCATCATGGTCAGATGAGGATATTTTGGCGCACATTCAAGATGTTTGCAAAGTACCTGCCCCAATACATCGAAATATCTTGGACTTTTGCGAGGGACAGATTCATCGAGCCAATCTGTTTGTGCAAGATTTGGCCTTGCGGGGAGAGATGTCTTGGTCTGAAGATGCATCTTGTTTTACCATCAAAGCAGACAGTCACGTGACTGAGCGTTTAGGGACTGACTTCTTTCAGCAATATTTTGAACGGGTGGTGGACACGGTACCCCAACCAGAATTGGCCAAAGATATTTTGGGGGCTATGGTTTGCTCGGCTGAGCCGGTGGAGATGCTGTTGCTCAATGAGATATCTCCTGCCGGCTTACAAGAGTTGATTCAAGTTGGTTTATTGCGTCAACAAGAGCGCTCGATTCGTTTTGCCTATCCTGAATTCAAGGCGGTCGCGGCTGAATGGGTGTTTGGTAAAGTTGACTTGTCCAATATTCACAGGCGGATTGCTGAATCGTGGATGGAATTGGTCTCTCGTTGGGGATTGCGTTTGGATTTACAGATTGGTCAGGCTTGGTTATCAGCCGGCGAACCCACCAAAGCCCTGCCATTTTTACTGTTGGCGATTCAAGATGCTCGACACGCTTGGTTGTTGGAACGAACCGAACACATTGCCAATTTGATTGCCAAAGCCGCCAAAGCCACTGGCTCCCACATGGGGTTGCTGGAAGGACGACTGAATCGATTGGAAGTCCGTTTGAAACGTGGTCGGTTGAATGGAATCCAAGAGTTGGCGTTACAGGTTGAACAGATGGGACAGTTGGATGCGCAAAGTGTTGGTCGACTGGCTTTGATACATGCCGATTTCTTGGTGCAGAAAAAACAATGGGTAGCCGCCAATCAGTATTTACGACAAGCTTTGGAACATTTCTCCAAGAATTCCGATCGCCGTGGTCGCGCCCAAACTTTTTTGAAACAAGGGCAACTGTTGTTTACCTTAAACCGCTTGGAGAGTGCCGCTGATCGGTTTGCCCAAGCCAGCATGATTTCACCTAAAACGACCATTGAATGGGTGGAAGCCCAAGCAAAACTCATCGAAATCCGACTTCGATTGGGGTGGGTAGATGGGTTGCCGGCACAGATTGACGGGATTTGGCGACAAACGCAAAACAATGCTGATGTTCACCATATGGCCTATGCGACTTATATTGCTGGACTGTTGTTGGTTCATCAATTGCGGTTGAAAGAGGCTTTGGTACGATTGCAAACAACCCAAACATTGGCATCTTCTTGTGGAGACTCTGAATTACGAGGATGGAGTTTGGAAGCACAGGGTGCTTTGTATTTCCTCGAAGGCAATTGGAGTGGCATTTACCAAATTCAAAAGCAGTTGATCTCTCATTACCAAATGCGTTCGATGCGGGACCGTCGTCGGGTGTCGATGTTGCGATTGCGCTGTGCTTACGCTTTGGATCCCAGTACCAACAGTGCCAGCATCTGGCAAGTAGAGATCCAAGACTTGTCTCGTTCTTTTATTCACGTTCAGTACTGGTGGTGGATGTTGCAATTGCTAAACCCCAACAATACTGAGGCCGATATCACAAATTATTGGCAGTCTGCAGTCAAGGTTACCGAACCCCGAATTTGGGATATCTCTTTGTTTCGGGTTCTGTTTACCATCCAATCTCAAGCCCGATTCGCTTCGATTCAAGCAGAGGTGCAACAAGAGATTCAAACGCGTTTTGCCAAGCAGTACAAGACTTTTTCTAAGATTTCAATGGGGTGATTGGTTGAACGTGGAGAGAATGAATGTTGTTTGTCGTCATTTGAGGCGTGATCTAATTCCAATGAAGGTCTACAATGAGCAAAGTAAACAAGTCGGTTTCAAATCTAGACTACTGTGATAGATTGTACATAGCAATATGGAGACAACGCAATGATGATGTTTAGTGTACTTTTGGGATTGGGGTGTCCAGAACCGGTGGACTTTTCCGATCGCACCGTGGATAACAGTACGGTTCAAGCCAATTCGCAAGATGAAGCCCCTAGTTTTCAGGCCGCCAACAATACAGCGATGCCCACTGATGCGGCTAACAGTGAAAACTCGGAAGGTGCACCGCCTTCGATGGGTACCTTTGCTGCTGACTTACCCGAATCAGAAGTGCAACCACGTTTCACCCAAGAAGAGTTGGTGGATGGTGCAACCTTGAAAGGAACAGCGAACTGCGCTGACTGTACTGGGCAACTGTTGGTACGCGCATTACCTCCGCCACCGGAAGACCCGAGTGTTCAAGTCGGCGAGGGGATGCAACTGATCACCCAAGTAGCCATTGAAAAAGTCGGTAATTTTAGTATTCAAGTCCCTGCGGATGCCCCTGTGGTGTTGCAGGTTGTCGATGATGCAAATTCTGATGGTGTTCCCAGTTTGGGTGAACGAATGGGGATGCGCGAAGAAGGCGCTGTTTTTGCCACAGGAACCATTGAAAACATTTCCTTGATGGTCGGTGTGTTTCCCAAGAAAGATCCCATCGAAGGATTGGGGGTCATTCCCACACCACCATTACCGGATGAAGAAGGTGATGGAGCAATGCCGGCTGATTTGATTCCTACTCCGACCGGTGGTATGGATGGCGGTGCGGGTACACCACCAGAAGGACAACCGATGAATGGTGGTGGCGCGGCCCCCGATCAAGTGATGCCGTTGGGAGAACAACAGCCTCAAAACCCTGAACCAGCACCACAACCAAGTGGAGAAGGTGGCGGACCTCCTTCTGACGAATAGATCGTGAAAGACTGAGTGATTTAGTGGCAACAGAACCTGAGAATAGTACAGAGACTGCGGAAACAACCATTAGTGAAACGAACCAAAGTCTTAGGTGGTTGCAACGAGATGGACTATGGTTGTTGGTGTTGGCTCTGTTAGCGATGATTCCATTTCGGGATGGTTTCCTGCGTGGAGAAATCGTGGGTGCCGGCCCGTAT
>CAKZLX010000359.1 GCA_937127265.1 uncultured Pseudomonadota bacterium | reverse complement strand
CTGGAGTCAGAGCCGTGCGCTGTCGATGGCGGCGTCCTTGAAGGATCGCGGCGACGCCGAGCAACGGGAGCGGTTCGTCAGTCCAGACTCGAGATGGCGGCGGGCGACATGACGATCCGAAGCAGCATCCGCTTTCTCCTTTGCTTGAGCGGAAGATCGCTGCGCGCAATGTCGCCATTGAAGAAGCGGTTGCCCGCGAAATTCACGAAGAAGCAGGTCTGAGGGTGCGCGACGTGGAATATGTTGCGAGCCAGCCTTGGCCCTTTCCCAGTCAGCTGATGATCGGCTGTTCATCGGTCACCGATGATCCTGAAATGTACTGCAAGACGGGATGACTGGCCTGACCGGAGGCCACAGTCCAAGTCGTTTGATTGGTACTGCCACTGCTTCTATCTAATAAGATCAAGTCCAACATGGTGGTATGAGAACTTTCTTCATAGGAGAGCCATTCGGTCCCAATATATCCACCACCAGCATTCACAAAGTTTACCAATGCACTTTGACCACCACTGGGCATCGGGGAGCTGTAAGAATCACCATTAAAATGAAGTACCACATCATAACTGCTCAAAGAAGGATTTGAACCATTGTATTGTGACTCGACAGTGGAACTCAAATCGGCAGTGTGACCATTACTGTTCAAAAAAGATTGCAAACTGGTGGTGTTGGAGGACAACGAGTCATAAATGATCAAAACATTGGCTGCATCAGCAATTTGCGAGGATAACAACAGTGAAAGCAACATGGGTATCTCCTAAGTGATACCCAAATATAACCAATTCAATCTGCACTTGAAAAATGTCGACACAAAAACAAAAAGTTCAGACACACTGATTGGTGAAAGTCGTTATTCAAGGCTATTTTTTATACCGATGCAGAATTCAACAACTCACGCAACTGTCGGGTGGCTGCCTGCACACTCTGTTGCATAGATTCCATCGAGTGGTCATAATTATTTCCATCTTCTCTGGGAAACAACAATGAACGAGAAGCCACCACCAATGCCCCCATCTTTTGGTCATTGGCACTGGCTAACCCTTGCGATGCTGTTGCCCCTTGCGCACCCACCCCCGGTACCAAAAACCAACCTGTGGGATGAATCTCACGAAACTGTTGGGCTTCTTGATGAGCCGATGCCCCAACGACTGCACCCACATTGGAAAAACCAAACTGCCCCACCGAAGACTCTCCCAATCTCGCCAATTGCCTGGCCAATTGCACACTGGCACTGGGTTGTCCGTGGTGTTGAAAGAAATGAGATTGTGGATTGGTGGTTCGCAACAAGACAAACAAACCTTTGCCTTGAGTTTCAGCCAGTGTAACAAACGGATCAAGGGTGTCCAAACCCATCCATGGATTCAAAGTGATCGCGTCACACCCCAAGGGACCGTTATCATCCAAAATGGCTTGGGCATAGGCTTTTCCAGTGCTGGAGATGTCCCCTCTTTTGGCATCGGCTACAATCAATAGCCCCAGTCCTTTGGCGTACTGACAGGTTTCTTCCAATGCCTGCCACCCAAATGAACCCAACTGCTCATAAAAGGCAAATTGGGGTTTCACCGCTACCACATCATGTTGTACCGCATCGAGTACCATGCGATTGAATTCCAATACTGCTGTGGCGGCTTCTTTTAAAAAGTCCCTTCCAGACCGCCCCTCATAGCGCACCCGTAAAAAGTGTGGCAAAAGATGCAAGTGTGGGTCAAGACCAATCGCCAGTGGTGTTCCCACTGTATTCACGGCTGTACACAAGGCATCGGCAAAATGAAAGGTCACGACTACTCTCCTGTTGGTTTCGAGTTTTGATCTTTTGGTCGCCAACCATAACTGTCATTGGTGACCCTGGTCATCTGAAACACTGCGTAGAAAACCCGATCGGCAATACGGTGTACGAGTTTATGCAAACAGGTCATTGATTATTGTGGCAATGGAATCGAGCAGACGAATGGA
>CAKZLX010000358.1 GCA_937127265.1 uncultured Pseudomonadota bacterium | reverse complement strand
TATCTACACTGGCGCACCAGAACTGTGTGATGGGATTATCAACGATTGTGCCACCAGCACCCTATCCTCCACGGAAACCGATGATGACGGTGATGGATATGTAGAATGTTCTATCGACACCAATGGATGGGATGGATCCTCAACCGTTATCGGTGGTGATGATTGTGACGATAACAACATCAACCATTTTGAAGAAAAGATGTGGTATTTTGATGATGATGGCGATGGATATGGGAATGTAAGCACTGGGTTTACGGTCTGTGTGCCACCACCAAACGGCTATGTCCTCGATGGTACTGACTGTGACGATACCAACGGAGCCTCATATCCAAATGCCTCCGAAATCTGTGATGGATACCTAAACGACTGCACAAATTCAACGTTGCCGGTCGATGAAATGGATGATGATGGCGATGGCTATGTCGAGTGTTCAATCACCACCAGCAATTGGAATGGTGGCATCGGGATTCTCGGCGGAGATGACTGTAACGACAACAATGCCGCTATCCATCCAAATGCCACCGAAGTCTGCTCGGGTCCTGACCTAGACTGCGACCAAAACCCACCGGAACCCTGCTCATCTTGCTTGGAAATTAAACAAGTTGGCTCTGACAGCATTGGCGATGGTATCTATACGATTGACACCACCAACGGAGGTACCCTCGACGTATTTTGCGACATGACCACCGACAATGGGGGGTGGACACTGGTCCAACGAACCGTCTGGGACTTCTCGGAAAGTGGCACCTTGATCACCAATTTTGGCTCCTTTTACAATACCTCTTTGGGTACACCAGTGGCTGGCGATGCCCTTCGTCTCAAAGCACCATTATGGGAAGAATTGAATGTGGAGATGGATCACATGTTGAAACACACTGCCCGTGACATCAGTACAGGGGCTGACTGTGCACCACTCTACTATCTTGGTTTTGACGGTGGATTCTCACTCTCCACCAGTGCACTCAGTGTTTCCACCTCTTCGTTTTCTGCTGATGTGTCCTTCTTCGCAGATAGTTCTTTTGATGCTTTGGGCATGGGTAGTAACTGTACAGGAAGTTACAACGCAGTCCCTTGGTTTTATACGGGGTGTTGTAGCACCTGTCCAACATTTGCCGGTAGCTATTACAGTCCTGCTCGACCGATGGCTTCTTACGTTGACAGTGTACCAGACTTCTTTGGAAACACCACGGCAAACGTATGTAGTAGTGGGGCTGCAGTATCCTCTTTGGGCTATGAAGGGATGAACAGTATGGAATACTTCTTGCGGTAAACCTACCTTCACGCAACCCTCACTCAAACAGGGACAGTTGAACTTCGGTCGGTGGTTTATCTGGGGATACCACTTCCACTTCAATGCTCCCTTCGGCCAACTGAATCACCAACCGCATTCCTTTTTTGACATCGCTAGCACGGGTAATTGCCTGACCGTCAGCCATCGTGACCGAGAAACCTTTGTTTAAAATATGCTGTGGTGACAAGGCTTCTAACTGTTGCGATAACGACTCGACCTTCGATTTTTGAGCACTGATTCTATGCTGGATGTGTTGGCGAATGCGAGCTTGAAGATGAGCCAATTTTTGGCGTTGGTTATCGAGCAGTTGTTGTGGGGCTTTGATGGGCAAGTGTGCCAACAGCTCCTGTTGATGTTGTAAGCGCAAGCGAACCACTTGTTGTAGACGTTGTCGGATTTGCACCATTTGCAATTGAATATCTTGCTCTGACAGTTTCGCTACTGCCATGGCAGCTTTGGTTGGAGTACTGGCACGCAAATCAGCCGCCAATTCTGCCAAAACATAGTCGGTTTCATGACCGATGGCACAAACCACAGGGACTGGACTATTGGCGATGGCACGGGTCACTTGTTCGTCATTAAACCCCATCAAAGATTCGCGAGAGCCACCACCTCTGGTCACAATGATCACCTCACAGGTCGCGTTCTGTTGCAAGGATTGGATGGCCTGCAAGATGTGGTTGGCAGATTGAGGGCCTTCTGTGGTGGTGTCGGACAGAATGTAATCGGCAGTGGGCAATCGCTCTTGCAACACCTTGAGAACATCTTGTAAGGCGGCTGACTCTTTACTGGTTACCACCCCAACACAACGTGGATACTTGGGAAGCATTCGTTTACGATCATCGTCAAACAAACCTTCCTTACGCAACTGCTGCTTCAGTTCATCCAAACTTTTTTCATGCTTGCCACCGGCACCTAACTTTTGCAACTTGTGAATCACAAACTGCAAATTGCCTTTCTTGAGTTGAAATCGACCTTTGACTTGGATGCGATCTCCAAGGTTAGGTCGTGGACTACCTTTGGTGTGTTTTTGAAACATCGCACATTTGAGCGTTACCTTGACATTGTCAAAGTCTTTGAGGGTAAAGTACCAGTTCACCCCACGATACACTTTGAATTCGCTAACCTCCCCTTCCAACCACATCATCCCGATGAAGTCCATTTGTGATTGCAACATCCGAATCCCTGCTTCGATACTAAAAGTGAGGTCTTCAAATCCAAATTCTTGTTGCACAATACACTCCATTTCAAACAATCAACTGTGTTAATTGAACTATTGGTAAGCCTTTACCACATTATTTTGGTGACAACCTTTACAACTTCTGCCACTAAATTGTATGAAAGTCAGAAATTACTTAGACACTAGACAATCACACATTGCTAACAAAAGATCAAACGTCATTCGGATACATAGGATATGTTTTAACTATAGTAAATCTATTGTATTTACACACA
>CAKZLX010000357.1 GCA_937127265.1 uncultured Pseudomonadota bacterium | reverse complement strand
TGGCAATTGAACGTCGCAGTCTGCGTATTTTTCGCGAGTAGAATACCCGCAACACTATATACCGTACCCAATATACCAAGCGGCCGTAGTTTCAAAGTGGAGAGTGGATGGCGAATTCACAGTATGACAAAGAGATCGTGAAGGAGGGATACTTCTGTATCCGACTGAACGATCACAAAGTCAGACAAAGAATACGACACCGCATATCCACTTTTAGACCGACTGAACCTTCACAAAGTCTAGTTTAGAAGGTCTTCCTCTGCAAAAACCCTTACATAAGATTCATCAACAAACAATAGAGATGGAGGAGACGCGAAAAATTGATGAAAATCAATCACAAAGGAAGACAGTTCTAACACTACAATTTCAGTGTAGAAGATCAGTGGCGAAATGGCAAGACCCTTTTGATTTTTTTTCAATATTCGATGTTTTTTTATCGAGAGAGGATCTTTTCGGGGATGTTATTGGGGTTTGCGTTGGGGTGCCTTGGGTTGCTTGTCTGGATTGCCTTGTTGACGCAAAGTTTCACGGTGAAGGTGTGGTCGAGAAACCAAGGTTTGACAGCGCTTGGCCAGTGTTTTGGAAACGATCTGTTGGCAAAACTTGGTGGTGGTGGGGTCGACTTTGCGGGTAATTTCCAACCATAGATAGTCGCGAACATCTGAATTGGAGATTTCTTGTTGCATGATATCCATGCCACGTTTGGGGTCGGCTTTGTAGATATCGACAATAAAATGTCCCCAACAATCGTCTTTGACATCGCCGGCTTCTAATGTTGCACAATCCTCAGCCGTACTCCACCCTTTATCCGAAAACGATTGACAGCCAAACATCGAAAACATCAGGGGCACCAATAAATACATGCAACTCTCCACAGCAGACCTCTGTCGGAATGTGCCCAAACAGAGAATTTCGATTACAATTCCATAACACAGTTTATGCTTACCTCACCAAGAACCCCAAATCGACTATGCGCTATTGGTCAATAACCTTGGTTCAACGCAAACAGGAGTTTCATCGTGTTCAACAATCTTTTTGGTGCATTTACAGGAACGGGTGCTCCGTTTGCCTATGCGATTGTCGTGGTCTTTGCCTATGGATTGACGATTTGGATCGAGCGATGGCGTACCTTTGGTCAATGGACCATCGATGAACAAACGTTTGCCGAGTGGAATCCAAGCAAACCACTAACCGAAAATCACCCCGCAGAGGCTTTTGTATCGGTGGCAAATCAACATCAGAAACCCACTTGGGACGATATGGCTGTGGTGGCTCCTTTGGTGGAAGAACAGGTCACACAACGCATCTCAGCACTGTCGATGGTGGCCAACATCAGTACTATGCTTGGACTGTTGGGGACGGTGTATGGGCTAATCTACGCCCTCGAAGGACTAGATGACGCCAGTAACATTGAACGGACGGCTAGACTCTCTGCTGGTATTGGTGCTGCCATGCTCACTACGGCTTGGGGATTGTTGGCCGGACTGCCGATGATGTTTGCCCACAATGTACTACAGAGACGTGCCGATGGTATTTTGGCCCAATGCCAATCCATCGCCGCCCAAATCATTCAAACCAGCAACCGACAATCATGAACCCAAACGGAGTATCCAGTTTATTTCGACGTAATCGTTCGGAAAGCGATGTGCGCAGCGCATTTTTTGCCATGGCCTCGTTGATGATGATTTTGTTGCCGACTTTGTTGATGGTCACAAACCCCCAAAAGATTGTGACCGTTCCCCTCTCCTTGTCCAAAGCCACCGGCACCTTTACCCCAACCCATACCGGACCGGTGGAGAAGATCAAACTGATTGCCACACTAGAAGGGTTTGTGGTGGAAATGGATGTGCGTAAAAGTGATGTACTCGCTTCCACTGGTAATACTGAAACCAAATCCTGGAACCTAACGACTTGGACTGAGGTACAAGACCGATTGCAACAAATCCAAAGTATCGATCCCCAACAACAGAAAATCTATCTGCGCCCCACCCCCACCCACGATGCCCAAACCGTGATTCAATGGCTCGATCAGTTACAACTGATCCTTGGCTTTACCGATGTGGTGTTGGAGCACCCTCAATGAACCTCTTTCGTCATCGAACCGAACGAAGCAACGGACTGGGTGTCGCCACACTGGCACCGATGGTGGATATCTTCACGATTTTGGTGATTGCAGTGCTCAAGGCCTCCAGTCCCCAAGTCCCACTCACCCTGCCCGAAGGCAACATGGAACTTCCCTTGTCTGCCCAAGAAAGTATTTCCCTCGAACA
>CAKZLX010000356.1 GCA_937127265.1 uncultured Pseudomonadota bacterium | reverse complement strand
CCTTGCGAAGCAATGCTTTATAACTCTTCAAAGCATCTTCAATCCGACCTTGCGTCAAGAACTGAGCGGCGCGTTGTTCTTCTTGTTGTGCATCAAAACTCATACGAACCTCACTGCGAATTCTTATTGACAATGTAACGGATCAGCGCCTTCATCCCCAACAAATAACTGTCCAATCCAAACCCCACAATCTTGCCAACAGCAACGTCAGCAATCATCGAACGGTGACGGAATTCTTCACGGGCATAAACATTGCTCAAATGAACTTCCACCACAGGGGTTCCGGAAGCCAAAATAGCATCCCTTATGGCAATCGAAGTATGAGTATATGCGCCTGGATTAAAGACAATCCCATCTATTCCTTTACCAAAATGTGGATGAGTTTGTTGAATACGTTCCACCAAAGAACCTTCATGATTAGTCTGCAGACAATCAACAGACACATCATAAGACAGGTTGCTTACGAAACCTATTATGGCAGTATTGATATCTTGGAGAGTCTGGGTACCATACTGTTCTGGCTCTCGTAGGCCAAGCATGTTGAGATTGGGTCCATGAAGAACCAGAATGCGCAAAGGTCGATTCACAGAATCATCCTGAGCCAAAACTTAGCTACCACCAGCAGTGATGGTAAATGTTTTAGAGTCCCAACCAACACTAGCAAGAATACTCACATCTTCAACTGCACCTTCACCTGCAGTACTGACAGGCATCACATCAATCAACATGTAGGCACGAACCAAACCACGATTGTCGGTTTCGGCAACCATGTGGGTAGGTGCAAACCAATAGAACCCATCGGCAGTATCATATTCATATGCGTCTGCGTAAGTTCCAGCGAACTGATAGAAAGTTTGAGAGTCAGTATCCCAGTACCAAGCACACCAGTCTTCATTCATCGCATAGTTTCCATTGGCATCAGTACAAGCGGCTTTGACGTCTTCTTGAGAGGTAATACCACCGGGCAAACCAGGATAGGAAACAACTTCAACTGCTTGTTGTGGAATGATGTAAACCCCACCATAACTGGATGTGATTTCCACACGGGTGTTAGGAAGTGGTTCAATGACACCGTTTTGTTGATCATTTCGGTATACACCAATGTCAAAAGGAACCAGCAAACCGGCCAAGTCCAAATCATTGTTCTCCGTAGACCAGGCAATTTGTAAATCTTGGGGCACATTTACTTCCGCGTCAAATGGTGCATCTTCCATGTGTGCGACACAGCCAGTTGTTGCCATGCCAAAGATAGTGGTAACCAAACAGAGATGTAAAGCAGATTTTTTCATGAGTGCCTCGAAGAAATTATGTATTGAGTATCGAAAAATTGGTGTAAGTAGTGAACTGCAAACGCTACAAGAGATTGAATCTCAGCAGTGTCTAAAGAACGCAAGGACACAGAACCGAAGTCTCGAATGACAACCAACTGTAATTTATCACATTGCATCTTTTTATCGAAGGAAATTGCGTCAAACAATGTCATTCTTGTAATAGTATCCTTTATTTCTATTGACATGTCAATACTTTTAACAAAACTTTCCAGATATTCTACCACTCTTGAAGCCGTCCAACCTTGCTGCATCGTCCAAGCACTTTCAATCCACATTCCCAACAGTACAGCTTGACCATGCAACACACCTTGGTATTGCAAACACTTTTCGATCGCATGACCAATACTGTGCCCATAATTCAACCAAGCTCGAATCCCCTTTTCACGTTCATCCTCGGCGACAACACTAGCCTTTACCGCACAAATCTTAATCAATATATCCACTGGCAAAGAATGCTCTGGCGTAAGTTTCCATTGGTTCGCTATCAGGACCTTGACCATCTTTTGAACTTCTATGCACAGTTCTTGAGAATCTAAAATCGCGTGTTTGATCACCTCTCCCATTCCCGCTTGCACCTCTTTGGGATCTAGTGTATGTAAAAATTCGGGAGAGGAACAAACTAGATTTGGCGCGTAAAAAGAACCCAATCGATTTTTACCACTGCCTAGGTTCACACCTGTTTTTCCACCCACTGAAGAATCAACCATCGCCAATAATGTCGTGGGTATCTGTATCCAATCCACACCTCGCAAAAATATTGAGGCCAAAAATCCCGTCATGTCCCCAACTAGTCCACCACCCAAAGCCACAAACAGCGTTTTCCTATCCAAAGATTGCTTATCGAGCACCGAAATCGCCTCCACGATTGTGGCTACTGTTTTGAATTCTTCTCCATCGGGAAATAAGTACACCGTATTAGAGCACCCTTGGCATACAGATTGAATCGCCTTTCCATACAAACTAAAAACCTGTTGATTGGAAAAGAGAACAATCGATGAAGGATTTTTGGCTTTGATAAAGGCTGACAGCGTTTCCTGTACCTGTTCGTGGCTATCTGCAAACTGAACAGCATACTCACCTCTTGCAGATGGAATATCCAACTTGGTACTCATAAAACACCCTTTCCCTTTAATAAGTGTTGACATCGCACAACAACCTCATCGACAGACATCTCATCCACCTCAATCGGGAATCCTCTTTGATAGCCTTCTTTACGCATGGAGAATAATTGTTGGGCATTATTTCTCAACGGGCGATTGGACAGTTGAATACGTTGGCTCACAGTCTCCCATTTGGCATGAAAGACCAATAACCGGCAATTTTGCTCAATCCACTCTCCCAAATCTCGATTGTGCAAGGTGCCACCTCCCAAGGCTAAAACGACATTCGAAGGATGCTCTGTTAAGAAAGTTTTGGCGATCCGATATTCTATTTGTCGAAACGTTTCCTCCTGCCCAGAGGCAATTAAGTCCGCTATCGTAGCACTGTGTCTATCTAGACATTGCCTGTTCACCAAATCATCGAGATCAAAAAAAGACCAACCCAAAGAGTTGGCCAATTTTTTTCCGATCGTTGATTTACCGGTCGCCATGAAGCCACCCAATACACAACGCATCAAGAGTCCTATTCTTGTGAAGACACAGTTCGGGTCACCACATGAGGCGTAATGAACACCATCATCTCATCACGCGCCACACTGTCAGCGGAGTTTTTAAAGAGTTTACCCAGCACAGGAATCTTGTAAAACCCTGGCACACGATCTTGAGAGTATGAAGTACTTGTGGCGAACACCCCACCGATCACTGTGGTATCTCCATTGGAAACCAGTACGTTGGTAACCGCTTCTTTGATTTGAATTGCTGTATGTCTTGTTTGATT
>CAKZLX010000355.1 GCA_937127265.1 uncultured Pseudomonadota bacterium | reverse complement strand
TGGTGGCTACATGCCGATCATATCCGATCGCGTATTTATGACCGAACAAGCCTACATGGTCATCGCAGGGGCAGCGTTGATTAAAGGAGCAAAGTCCTTACAACTCACCTCGTTGGACATTGGAGGACCCGAAGTGCACGTCCATCAGTCTGGCTGTGCTGATGTTCGAGTGCCCGATGATCAAACCTGTTTGGAGCAGATGCGGGATGAGGTCGGTAAACTACCCTCGTCTGCGGTTGATTATTATCGCTACGGAACTGAACCGCAAACCCCACTCTATGCCCCTGAAGAATTGGCTTATCTCTTTCCGACCGATCACCGTCACGCCTACGACATTCGACAAGTGGTGGCCCGTTTGGTGGAGGGTTCGTTGATTCATGAGTTTTTACCACACACCGGTAAAGAGATCTTTACCGCACTGGTCCGTATTTCTGGACTATGGGTTGGAATTGCTGCTAATGTGCAAGAACCACAACCGCATCCTCATCGGGCAGGGCACCGACCTGGTGGCATCCTTTATCGGGAGGGTATCTCTAAACTGGCGACATTTTCGCGTGCTTGTAATGATGACGGGATACCCATCGTTTGGCTACAGGATATATCAGGATTTGATATTGGGGTGGAAGCCGAGGCGCAGGGGTTGTTGGGCTACGGGTCTTCATTGATTTATTCCAATTCTACCACCCGCGCTCCTGTGATGACGGTACTCTTGAGAAAAGCCTCAGGGGCTGGTTATTATGCGATGCACGGTTTGCCTTACAAGCCGATTATGCAACTCTCCACTTGTTTGACCCGTCAATCGGTCATGGAAGGACAGACTTTGGCGATTGCCGCCTTCAATACCAAACTCGATGACGATTATCAGATTGTGACCAAGGACCCAGAGGAACGGTCGGCAATTGAAAGAGGAATGGCCAAGGTTGCCAAACGAATTGAAGGGGACATGGACCCAGTGTTGTCAGCTTCACAAATGGATACTGATGAAGTTATTAAATTGTCTGAATTACGAGAACGTTTGTGTGCCTTTGCGGAAATGTCGTACCAATCGATTGGACACCGTCGGGTCAAAAATCCACGAATTTGGTCCATTCACGATTTGAATGTATTGACCACTGGCGTCTCTCAAGTGACCACCACTACCGAAGCGGAATTGGATGACACTCAGTGGGAAATACCAGAGGGTGCCGAGGTTTTGGTGGCACCAATGGATGGGTCTTTTTGGAGTAAACCCAGTCCCGACAAACCACCATTCGTAAAGGTCGGTGATACCGTGACCGTTGGTCAAACGATTGGTTTGATTGAAGTGATGAAAACCTTTACCCCTATCAAGGCGATTCAATCTGGTGTGCTCAAGCAATGGGCATTGGAAGAAGGTGGCGCTTGTCAAGTTGGACAACCGATAGCAATTCTTGGATGAATTGGGCAATTCCTGTTCGAATTGGATACACTACTCACAGTGATCTGTAGGAGTCAATCATGATGAAAACGATACAAACTGCAATGATGATCGGTACCTTGGGACTGGGATTGTTGAGTAGTTCCAGCGCTGAAGCTTCTTTTTGCGAAGGTCAAGTCTTTACCCCACGAGATGCTGCAGGTAAGTTGACGATGCTGAATGCATTGTTGGTGCGCAAAGATGAAACCCAAATTAAACGTTTGGCAGGGGAGTTGGAAGCCAGTTTGCCGTGTATGAAAACACCAGCACCACCCCAAGTGTTTGCACAGGCCTATCGTTATATCGGGCTTGGTCATTACTATCGTGGCGATATGTCTACTGCCGCCCGTTGGTTTCGCACGGCTCTCGAATTGAGTCCCAATCACAAATGGGGTGTCAATGAAGTCGAGATGGGATCCGAACTCTATAAACTCTATGAAGACCAGCGCTCTGAATCGGCGAATGAACCAGTTCCAGTGGAGGGAATGGCCTTACGTTCTCCAGAAGGAACGGTATTTTATTTAGATGGGCGTTTGTTGCGTGAGGCCAAGGCCACTCCTGATCGTCCTCACATTTTGTTTATTGCTTCCGAAACCGATCGCCACATCATTTCACGCTTTATCATTGATGGAAACCAGTTCCCCCAACAATTCTTAGCCACCGATCAAGTGGCGAAAAAGAAAAAGGGCAAGGGTGCATCTGAAGAAGATATGTTTGCTGTTCAAACCGTCAAACGTGTTCGTCCCAAGTCCAAGACACCATTGCTCGCCTCTTCATTGGCGACCTTTGCGATTGCAGGTGGGGTTTATGGATATACCTTTTCCACCAATGCACAGTTTTATGAAGCGCGTGATCTTGCCACTAAAGACAGTATTCGTGCGACCAATAATGCGTTGGTAATCACTTCAGTCGCCTTGGGTGTGGCAGGAATTGGAGTAGGATACGCTGGTGTAATTGTGGACGCCAATCCTGTGATTCCTTGGCAATTTTAATCAAATAGGTATCTATAGGTTTTATGCTGTGAATCCGGTGTGGTTCTAGGTACATCTGTCGATGTTAGGTTCACATTGTTGGTGGTTGTTTCGGTTGTGGATGAAGCAAAAATCAATGGGCTTTGAATACTTATATTAAGCCACCGTCAACCACCCATTCTTGTCCAGTCACATAGGATGCTTCGTCAGAGGCCAGAAAGGCGACGACTGAGGCAACCTCTTCTGGTCTTCCCGCACGCTTCATCGGGATTTGTTTGAGCGCTTCTTTGTAGACGATTGGATTCATTTTTTCAGTCATATCGGTTTCAATAAAGCCCGGAGCAACGCAATTGCATCGAACTTTCTTTTTGGCCAACTCTTTGGCAAATGATTGGGTGAAAGCGCGCACGGCTGCTTTGGAGGCAGCGTAATTCGCTTGACCGCGATTGGGACGGATGCCGGCGACCGAAGTGATGTTGATGATGCTCCCCTTTTTTTGTCGCATCATGTTTTGGCCAACCATTTGACTCAATGTAAACAAAGCGTCCAAATTGACTTGAAAAGGGGCTTTCCAGTCATCGGCTTCCATCTGAATCACCAGCATATCTCGTGTTAAGCCAGCATTGTTGACCAAGATATCGATAGGTTGGCTGATTTTTTCCAGTAAAGAGTGGATCGCGGCAGGATCAGAGAGATCTGCTTGCATGGCCACCCCGCCAATCTCAGTAGCCAATCGTTCTGCACTCTCTTTAGAGGAGCGATAATGCACGTAGACAGTCGCTCCACACTGTGCTAGTTTTCGGGCAATGGCTGCACCGATACCCTTTCCGGCTCCGGTAACGAGGGCAACTTTGTTGTCTAGGTTCATTTCTGTACTCGATTGTAAAAGGCGGTATTATTTCTGTGGGAGACCTTTCAAGGCATCATCGGTGTCATCTTCATCTGGTGCAGGAATGCGGGTGAAGGTGATCATGTCTTCGCTATCAACATCGACTTTGATAGTGTCTTTGGGTCCATAACCACCAGAAACGATGGCCTTAGACATTGGATTCAAGAGATATTGTTGGATGGCACGTTTTAACGGACGGGCACCAAACGTGGGGTCAAATCCAGCATCACACAGTGCTGTACGAGCCTCATCGGTGACTTCCACAAACAGTTGACGATCGTTGAGCAGACGCTGGACACGTTTCATTTGGATTTTGAAGATGGCATCCATGTTGTCACGGGTCAGTGCATCAAAGATCACAGTGTCGTCGATACGGTTGATAAACTCTGGACGGAAATGTGAACGTAAGGCTGTCATCACTGCCGTTTTGGCTTTCTCAGCGTCACCCCCGGCTTCCATAATTTTGTGGGCACCAACATTGGAGGTCATGATTACCACAGTGTTACGGAAATCGACAGTGCGTCCTTTGGAGTCGGTCAAACGACCATCGTCGAGAACTTGAAGCAGAATGTTGAAGACATCACCATGGGCTTTTTCGATTTCATCTAATAAAACGACTGAATAAGGGCGTCGGCGAACTGCTTCGGTCAATTGGCCACCTTCATCGTATCCTACGTATCCCGGAGGCGCTCCAATCAAACGGGCGACAGAGTGCTTTTCCATGTATTCTGACATGTCAATCCGAACGATGTTGGTGTCATCATCGAATAAAAACTCGGCGAGTGCTTTGGCCAGTTCTGTTTTCCCCACCCCAGTCGGACCCAAAAAGATGAAAGAACCAATCGGACGATGCGGATCTTGTAATCCAGCACGAGCACGACGAACCGCATCGGAGACCGCCACCACGGCTTGGTGTTGACCAATCACTCGAGCGTGAAGGTTGTCTTCCATATTGAGCAGACGTTCTTGTTCACTTTGTTGCAATTTGTTGACAGGGATACCGGTCCAAGAACTCACCACAGTGGCGATGTCCTCCTCAGTGACTTCTTCACGAAGAATACCCCCATCGACTTGCAGTTCTGCCAACTGTGTCAAGGCTGACTTCAAGGTTTCTTTCAATTGTGGCAACTCCCCATACTGGATTTGGGCAGCCATTTCGTAGTTTCCAGTTCGGGTGGCATATTCCAGTTTTCGATTTTCGATTTCGATTTGTTCTTTGGCGTTGGCAATCTCTTCGATGGCGTGTTTTTCGGCTTGCCATTGTGCCTTGAGTTCAGAACCCTCGGCTTCCATGTTGGCAATTTCTTCTTCCATGGCGTTTGCACGAGCAATAGTCGCATCATCTGTTTCACGTCGTAGAGTATGGAGTTCAATCTTCTTTGCGGCAATCGCGCGTTCGATTTTGTCGATCGGCTGCGGCAGAGACTCAATTTCCATCTTTAAACGAGAGGCAGCCTCATCAATGAGGTCAATCGCCTTGTCCGGTAGCTGGCGATCTGAAATGTAACGATTGGAGAGGTGGGCCGCCGCAAGAATGGCATCATCGGTGATGTGGATGTTGTGGTGGACTTCGTATTTTTCTTTGATACCACGCAAAATTCCGATGGTGTCTTCTACGCTGGGTTCTTCAACATATACCGGTTGAAAACGGCGTTCGAGGGCTTTGTCCTTTTCGATGTGCTTACGGTATTCATCCAAGGTAGTGGCGCCAATACAGCGCATTTCTCCACGTGCCAAAGCCGGTTTGAGCATGTTGCCCGCATCCATAGAGCCTTCGCCTTTACCGGCACCAACCATGGTATGAATCTCATCGATA
>CAKZLX010000354.1 GCA_937127265.1 uncultured Pseudomonadota bacterium | reverse complement strand
ATTCACTGTCCAAGTGTCTGGCTCACCACCGATCTGTCGAACCCCTAAACGTCCTTCATCGTAGGTCGCCAAGGTTCGTTCTATCAGTTCTGCAGAAAACGAACGCATTTTACCCAACATCACCACTTGACTGGACTCTTGCATACTCTTTTGACCCAACAAGTCGTTACTCTCAGCATCGTAGACACCAATCGTTGTCGAATACTGACCTTCCACTTTACCTACCGAACCCACGATCACAAACCTTGCCCCGATACTACGGGCGATACCCACCGCACACTCTCCTGCGATACAACTGGCGTCTTTGCCATCCTGTGCCAATACATCCAACAGGTTCTCGCGGGTCAACACCATCACCTTCGAAGTGGCTGGAGGAAACACATCCAAGGCTCCTCCACGGGTTTCATCCGACAGTTGCATCATGAAATTTGGATCCATCTGTCCAACCGATTCAAACTCCAACACCGCCAACCGCAGTGTTTCATCGGCAAAGGCAAGTTGGAACAAACACAGTAACCACAATAACATCGATTCTCCTAAGCGTTCATGGTTGAACATTGTACACAAGGGTGGTACAACAAAACTATCTGATTTTGATTATTGTTTCATGGAGATACGATGCTTCGATGGGTATTTATCATCTGCTGTTTAATTTGGTCCAACATTGCCTTCGCCAAACAACGGGTGGCGGTGTTGGAGTTTCGTGGTGTTGGTATGGATCAGAACATCCTCTTTCAACTCTCCGATGAGGCACGTGGAGGAGCCCGCGAAGGTCTTCCAGTGCAAGAATTTGACATCACCTCTCGGGAAAACATGAAACAAATGCTCGAAGACATGGGCAAAGACCTCTCGGCTTGTGATGTGGAGTGTGAGGTAGAACTGGGACGGGTGGTCGGAGCCGATTACGTCCTTTCTGGTACGATTTTTCAAGCGGAAGGCACCTATATCCTCACCTTGAAATTGCATGACACCATGAGTGGGTCTCTCCTCGGTCAAAAACGCATCCAAAACACCAGCCAAGTCCAACTGTTTGCCAAAACCTATACCGTCAGCAAATCAATGATGGTCGAAAAGGTCACTGGTGCCCAACAAACCAACAGTGGTGAAATGGTCTTGGTCACCTTTACATCGGTCCCCAGTGGTGAAGGTGTCACCGTCTTGGTCGGTGGTCGACCAGTTTGTTCCAAAACCCCCTGCACCGAAAAGGTCCCTGCCGGTAGTCGAGAGGTACAAGTCCTTCGCAAAGAGTATTTTCCTTGGATTGAAACCCATACCTTAACTGCTGGTGGCAAAGTTGAAGCCAACCTCAAAGCCACCTTCTCCACCTTGAACGTCAACACCTATCCTACTGGACTGGCGCTGACCCTCGATGGCACTGCCCAAACCATTGAGAGTGTGGTTCTATCCCCCGGCACCCATCGGGTGATGGTCAACGACCCATGTTACATCACCGAAGGCTTAGAACTCACCTTACAAGCCAATGATAAGCAATCCTATACCATCCACCCCAAACCTCGTAAATCTGGGGTCAACGTGGTGGTGTATGACAGCAACAAAGAACCCGTACCCGCTAAAGTGTTTGTCGATGATCGTTTATTGGGAGAAGCCCCTTTGCGAACCGTGGTGCCCTTGTGTGCCAAAAACATCAAGGTGGAGTACGGTGGCGCCAGTCAGTCCTATAGTCTCTCTTTGCAAGAACACACTGTGAAAGATTTGGCGTTGCGCTTGCGGTGACACTGATCTGCAGATCATCGTTTCAAAAACACCACATCATTCCAACAAGTGGCCACCACTGAACCATCTGTAAAACCCTGATGTACTCGCCAATTGCCATCGGCAAACCAATGCGCGGTCTGTTGATGGTGGTGAATGGTAATTTGGTTTTCGGTGACGATCACACTCGATGATGAATCCTCAAAGCACCTTTCGCTTGGATTACGCAAGTGTTCCCATATCTCAGGAAATTCAGCAGCAAATTCAGCGAGGAGCCATTTCACAGGTGCATCTGGTTTGTCCCATGACCATCGGTAACAATCTGCATACGTTCGGACATACAAGGTTTGATCGACCCAGTGCAAGGTTATGACCTCTGCCTCCAAACCGGTGAAGGTCTGGAGACATTCTCCAGTTTCGACATTCCATACCTTAACCTCGCAAGGGATATCTAAATCTTCATAGTTGTAGGAGAGAACAGTGTTTGGGTGATGTAAAAACGCCTTACGCACATAATTGCTGTGTCCCTCTAGCGTATGTAAACAAATTCCTTGTGCCAAGTCCCAAACCCGCAAGGTGGCATCCTCTGACCAAGACAGCCAACGAGAGTCTGATAGTAACAACCCTCCACGAATGGGTCCTTGATGCCCCGCTAAAACAAAGCGACAGGTTTCAGTGTCCAAATCCCACAGACGTAAGGTTTGATCATCTGACCAAGAGAGAATATTGGTCTCATCCAGTACCTCCAAACCACGTACCCAGTTGATATGCCCCTCAAAGCGATGGAGTACTTCCCCATCTTGCTCCCAGTGAATAATCACCCCATCCCAATCAGCGGATATTATCGTTCCATCATCCATCCACTGCATGCACTCAATCGGTGCTGTGTGCTCGCTGAAAACCTGGTCACAGGTCGCCGTTTCGAGGTCCCAAACGCGCAATGTTTTGTCGTGGGCTGCGGTGAGTATCTTGCCCGACTGGTGAAGAACATCAGAAATCACAACGTCATCATGGTTATCCAACGGTGGCCGTAAGGGGGCTTTACGCCAATCCCAAATCCGTAACGAAGGTTCAAACATCCCAGTCGATGCAATCAAGCCTGTGGACAGTTTGACCACCGCAGAGACTGAAGATGTATGTCCCATCAGGGTACCCAAATGCGATAGTTGACCAACATCCCAAATCAAAATGTGACCACTAACCGACCAAATTCCCACCACCGACTCTGTAATCCAAATCACTCCCGACAACTCATGCGGTACAAGGTTGTGAATCACCCCTCGACACTTACCTGTTTGTACGTCCCAGACCCTAGCAGTTGCATCAAATGAGGTCGACACCAATATCTGGTCACCGACAAAACAAGCGCCACTCACCAAATCAGTATGCCCCTCCAACCTTTTCGCCGAGAATGAACCGATGGTATCTAGAATATGAAAAGCCGAGTCTTGGTTCTCCCACTGAAACACCGCCACCTGATGATTGCCGGCCAAATACAGATCTGCCCCACTCCCTTCAAACAGGTTCCATTGATGCTTGAGAAGACAATCCTCAAGACCCACCAGATGTATCACGCCTAATTTATCGACTATTAAACAGTTTGTCCGATGGTATTTCAGTACCCGCACCCCATCTTCAACGACATACAGAACCTCTGGGGTAAAGACCGCTGGATCGGTATCTGAACGGGATAATTTCCAAATGGTGGGGTCACTTGGTGCTTCCTCCTCCTCTTCTGAAACCTCCCATTCCTCCGAACCCTCATCTTGGTCGACATCTACATGTGCACCCTCAGACTCTTGAGATTCCTCTTCTTCTGACGCCTCCC
>CAKZLX010000353.1 GCA_937127265.1 uncultured Pseudomonadota bacterium | reverse complement strand
AACAAGATGGACAGAGCACGGTCTCGGATGGCCAAGATTGATGGTGAGATGGTAGCGATTGAACAACGGATTAGTGATATTGAGCAAAGTCTGCTGAGTCGTCAACAAGAACGGCAGCGTTTAGAGTCACGTCTCCAAAGTGCCAGTGTTGAACTAGAGCAACTATCAACGCAATGTCTGACGATTGAAGCGAAGTTAAGTGAGAGTGCAACTTCGCTTCAAGACGCCAAAGTCCTGCTCCAACAGCGTCAAACGACACTTCAACAGGCAGAGAAAGTCGTTCAGCAAGCCCAGTCCAAAGTACAGCAGGTACAACGAGCCAAAATGGTTTCTCAAAATATAGTGGACAGTACCCAACGTATGATTGACTCCAATCAAGGTGTCTCCTCAAACAGCAAAAGTTTGTTGACGGATCCCAAAGTGAAAGGGCTGTTATTATCCATGTTGGTGGTGCCAAAAGACAAAGAGTCCTTGTTGCTGACGCTCTTGGGAGAAGATGCTGAGATTATGGTCGTTGACAGTCAGACTTCCGACACGGAGATGCTCAAATTGTTAGGGCGGACCAAAGGGCGTGTTCGTTTGTTGCAGTTGGCAAAGGTATCTGGTGAGTGGGATCAGGCGACTTATCAACAACAGATGGGACCATTGTCAGAGATTGAAGGACCTACTCTTGCCAAGCGTGCCTTGTTGCAATTGCTTGGTGCGTATGGTGATGTAACCGGCTGGCGCTTGTTGTCTGATAATGAGCAGTATCCCATTCGACAGGGTGTTCATTGTAAAGGTGTACCGGCCTCGATTGCCAGTGAACTATTGCATCGAAATCGAACCTTGGTTGCTGAAAAAGAAAAGTTGCATCGATTAAGTGTTGAACTAGGGCAACAAATCGACCATTTGTCAACATTCAAAGAGCAGAGTCATCAGGCAAAAGAGGCGCTGAAAATCGCGCGAGACTCAGTGAATGACATTCAAGAACAACGACGCAACTTGACCGAGCAAAAACAACGTAATCAGCGACAGACAAAGCAGTTACAGCAAGATATACAAGCCCTCAGTAAACAAATTGCGGAACAAGCACAAAACGCCCAGCGTAGTCAGACTGAAATCACAGACAAGAGCAATAGGAAAGTATCTTTGCAGGCTGAAAAGCAACAGTTGCACCAACAGATTTCGGATACCGATACGGATTTGCGATTTTCACAAGAACAACGTCAACAACAATTGCGCCATGCCAGTCAATGTTCCAAACGACGTAACGAGGCGGACAACCAGTGTTCTGTTTTCGGTGAGCGGTTGGTTCAAACGAAGCGTCGTCGAGATGAAGTTGCCCAAAATCTTGCGGGTTTACATCGTCGACTTGCAACCAAGAAAAAAGAAGTTGAGAGCCTCGAACGAACCCATACCAGTTTGCTACACTCCAATCGTCAGTTAGCGGATACCGTATTGCAATTTCAACAGCAACATGACACCTTACAAACAGAGGTGGAGACTTCGATTTCGGGTATGCAACAGTTTATGGAATATGCCCAGAAAATGGAAGAGAGTGTGCAAAAAACACAAAAGGAAAAGGACGCCAAGACCCAAGAACGAGTGGCGATTCAAAAAGATTTGGATGCTGTTCGCTCTAAATTGACGGTGTTGAAACATGAGGTCCTCAAGAATTTCGAAATTCGGTTGTCGGGATTGGTGGATAAACTCAATTTTGAGAAACAGTTGGTCTTTGAGCCGTTGTCTGGCGTTGATGTTCTTCCACCCCAAACCGATGAAGAAGAAGTCATGTGTCGCGCGCTGTTCGTGTCCAAGTCGGAGATTGATTCACTTGATACACGTTCTAAATGGGAGACGTCCTTGCAGCAGATCCAGAAAAAAATATCTAATTTTGGCCAAATTAACTTTGCGGCAATTGATGAAATCGGTCCCGTTGAAAAGGAATTTGAATCAATGCAAAGTCAGCAACGTGACTTGGAGAATTCGATTCAACAAATAGAGGATACCATTTCCCAATTGAACGCGTTGTGTACTGAGAAATTCTTGGCAACCGTAGAGGCGGTCGCAGGGTATTTTCAGGAACTGTATCCACGATTGGTGGGTGGAGGCTCTTCTTCGGTAGAAATGCTAGAACCCGATGACCCTTTGAATAGTGGCATTAGTATTTTTGCCCAACCTCCCGGTAAAAAGTTAGAACGCCTCTCCTTATTAAGTGGTGGGGAACGGGCAATGGTAGCGATTGCCTTGTTGTTTTCTCTCTTTCATGTGAAACCCTCACCGGTTTGTTTGATGGATGAGGTGGACGCACCTTTGGATGAGGCAAATGGTGAACGTTTCAATACGATGTTAAAGGAAATGTCGACTCGGTCTCAATTTATTGTTATCACCCACAACAAGAAGACCATGGAGGTCGTTGACACCGTCTATGGGGTTACCATGCCCACACCGGGTGTTTCTCAATTGGTCAGTGTGAAATTTGCATAATCTGTGCGGGGATTTATCATGAATGGTTTATTGGCAACAGAAGAGGTAATTGAGACTTCAACAATGCTTGCACCAGAAGTACTTGGTGTTGTCGGCGTATTTATCATCGTGATTGTGATCATTGTATGGAGTAAAAAATCGACATCCAATGTGGAAGATGATGAGCCTCTATCGACATCATCGGAGAGTACGGACTCGAATACTCATGTCAAGTCGCAGAAATATCATCAAGGATTGCAAAGGTCTCGTGGTTTTCTAGCTGGTGCGATGGAGCGTTTGTTTGGTTCGGGGGTCGATGAGGAGACTTTGGAGCAGTTGGAGGAAACCCTGTTGATGGCCGATGTGGGAATACAGACCACCATGCAAATCGTCGAGCAAGTTCGAAAATCTGCTACCCAAAACAAAGAAGCAGATTTGCGTGCAGTCTTACAACGAGAGTTATTAGCGACCATGAATGAGGATGTTCCATTGCGTGTGGAAGGCGCCAGTCCTTATGTCATCATGATGGTTGGAGTCAACGGTTCTGGTAAAACGACAACCATTGGTAAATTGGCTCATCGTTTTGTACAAGAAGGTAAATCGGTAATGGTGGCGGCAGGTGATACCTTTCGTGCCGGTGCGATTCAACAATTGCAGGTTTGGGCAGAACGTGTCGGAGCAGACTTTATCTCAGCAGAACCAGGGGCCGATCCTGCTTCGGTGATGTACAATGCACTAGATGCGGCAAAAGCACGGAATGTGGATGTGTTACTCTGTGATACTGCGGGGCGTTTGCAGGCACATGGGGCGTTGATGGCAGAACTTGGCAAGGTAATGAAGGTGATGAAAAAGAAGATGCCAGATGCCCCTCACGAATGTTTATTGGTGCTGGACTCTACAATCGGTCAAAATGCTTTGTCTCAAGCCAAAGGTTTTACCGAGGCGACACCGTTGACTGGGGTTGTTTTAACCAAGCTTGATGGGACCGCTAAAGGTGGTGTGGTTCTGGCGGTGAAGCGCGAATTGGGGATACCTGTTCGTTTGATTGGTCTTGGAGAGGGCGCTGAGGACTTGCGAGATTTTGATCGTGAACTATTTGTGGAGGCATTACTCGGGGATGCCAATGAAGATGCATCTTAATCATACGAATTCAAATATTAAGGAGAGACAATGAACGTTCAATTTTCAGTACGTGGACGCACCTTTAATGTACGCACAGAGGACGATGGAGAATTGTTGAAGCGAATCGCCCAAGAGTTAGACAGCAAAATCAATGCCCAGTCTGTAGCGGCCAAGAAGCTCGATGAGCCGTCACTGGCTATTATTACCGCACTGGACATGCTTCATGAGATGGCTTTAGAGAAACGTAGATTGGCTGATGAGGTTGATGAGATTCGAACCAAACTCGATGTTACCCTGTCCACACTGGAATCCTTATTGCCGACCGACAAGTCATCTGTCTAATTTGGTATTGTGTCCTAGCAAATTTGTGTAGTCGTTCAGTCTGTCAGAAGGTTTGGAGGATGAGCGGTTGGTGAGATTAAGAAGACGTTGTACGGTAACGGAATCGCATTTCACCAAAGACACCCCATTGCAAGGAACCTTGAGTGCTGACTTCGTAAATGTGCTCAATGCGCTGTGGTGAAGCAAAGCCGACTTGTCCAGAGAGACGCAACCCGTATAGTGAATTGATTTGGACATTGGTACCCACACCACCTTGAATGCTCACCAGTTCAGTTTGGGTAATGATGGTATCTTGGGTGCTTTCTAAGATAGAGGGCAAGTAGATGCCTGAGGGAATTGCTTGAAAACTTTGATAGCGATACTCGCCAAATAAATCGAGGGTCACATAGGATGCCAGAGCGACATCATCCAACAGGTAAAACTCGGTCCCACCTCGAATGTCGACGGTGTGCGCAGGGGTCATGGTCTCAGACTTTGCATAGAGTGTTCCATCATCCCCCCGCAATTCACTGTCAAAACTGTTTGAACGAATGGCTTTCATCACCAGATAGGGTTCAACCGAAACCTTGGCAGTGTGTTTATTTGAAAAGGCCGTTTGGACACCCCATCCAGAAGCCCCGACGCCTGATCCTCGGACACCATCAGCATTGACTGTATAAAAATTGCTATTGTCTTTGGTTCGGTAGACCAGTCCCATTTGCCAATTTCCAGCATCTCCACGGTTAGAATAGATTTTGGTGTGAAAGGGATAGAAGTTGAGTGCTAATTCAATGCCTTCTAAGCCTTTTCCTGTTCGAGTAATGTCGTCAATCGCAGGAGTATCCAAATAAGAGCCCGTTTGCGAAAGGGGGTCGTATTTCATTTCATAGATGTTTTGAAACTGCAATTTTTCAGAACCTATTGGAATGATGACATCTGCCGACATGATATCAATCAATCCCAATTTCATTCGCAATTGGCTGTTGTGTCGTTGATGATTGCGAAGCCCAACAACATTTCCATCTTGGTACATCGAGTCTGTTCGAACTTGGTAGCCGTGATTGATGGCAACGTCTCCTTGTAAAGCACCAGGCGCATCGGTGAATGTACCAGCATTGGCTGTGGGTGCGAGGATGACACCAGAAACCGAGGTCAGTATCAAAGACGTCATCAGGGAAAGGGAAGAAAAACGTGTCATGGTATAATCCTTGGAATGTAACCCGCATGCACAGTGTAACACGAATACAGTGAATATACAGTTGATAAACGAGGTAGAGATGATGCTTTGTGTCGATCTATTTTGAGCTTTCCATAAAATAATTGAGTTTTGATTGAATGCAATCTCATGGAGATGCGTTATTGAATGTACAAGACCAAATGTAAACTTGGAGGTAAGATGCGTTTTGTAAAAACACTGATGGTAATGGCGAGTGTGTGTGTTGGAAGTTTGGGCTATTCCTCAGATGGATATGCCGCAGATAATGCCCCCGCGTTTTCCCTACGCGATATCAACAAGCAAAAGGTGTCCTTATCTGACTATCAAGGCAAAGTGGTTTTGGTAAACTTTTGGGCGACTTGGTGTGGTCCTTGTCAGGCGGAAATGCCACATCTTCAAAAAATGTATGTGGAGTTAGAAGAACAAGGATTTGTGGTGTTGTCGATCAGTGCGGATAATGCTCGAGACGCCAGTAAAGTAAAACCACTCATAAAGCGTAACCGTTACACCTTTCCAGTATTGTTGGATACCGACTCAACCGTGTTGAACCAATACAATCCGGAGTCTGTCTTGCCATACAATGTTCTGATTGGTCGAGATGGCAATATTATTTGGCAAAAAGCCTCCTATGCCCCAGGTGAAGAGGTAGAACTTCGTGCCAAAGTAGTGGAGGCTTTGGCGGCGCCCACCACTGAAACCAAAAGTGCAGAATAAAAACTATCCTTACCAGAGATAAAAGAGAGTCCGCGTTTTGTTGAATCTTATCCCTATGATGTTGTCATCACTACTTTTGTTATCGTCTTCAGTGGCTTTGGCTGAGGAAACAGAAGCAGGTAATGTCGATGAGTTAGATTTCTTACTTGCGACCTTGCAAGACGATGTACCGCCACCAAACTTGCTTTATGGTATGGGTGTGATTTCAGGTGCGACTGAAACCAAGAAATGGGAATCTCGCTCTCGATATCGTGTTTCTGATCGTTTGGAACCTGGATTTGAAACAACCCATCCCAGACTGCACGATTACACTGAGTTTGTAAACCGATTCTACTATAAACTCAACCATGCTGAAAACGGTTGGAACTCCTCTTTACAGGTTGATCAAGTGACCCTGGGACTCAATCGCTATATTTTGGATGAAAGACTGTATAATTCCATCGATCTACTTGAACCATCCTTGTTTTCACCATTGCCAAATAGCCTTGTTCGTTTGGAAAAAGCCAATCTCACCAAAAACTTTGCCAATTCCAAAGTGGAACTTGGAGATATGGGTGGAGCGTTTGGTCGGGGCATTGCTTTGAACATACGGTCCAATAAAATTGTGGATATCGATACCTCTCTACGGGGGGTAAAGTATTCGGGTAGTTTTGGAGATGTCGATATTACCGCTCTCAGTGGATTGAGTAACCGCCAGCAAATCTCAAGAGACAATCCAAACATTGGTTTGTATCAAGATGTACCGCATCTGATCAATGGCGCGCAACTGATGCTCTATGGGGTTGGGAGTACAACACTGGGGTTTCATGGGGTGACCGCAACCTTTGGTGATGTGTCGTTACGCAACGAAAGTGGTATCCGTCGATATGAAGAGGCGATCGATGCTTCGATCGTAGGGATGGATGCCGAAATTTTTGGACTGGCAGGCATCGATTGGTATCTAGAAGGGAATGTGTTCAACTACTATGACGATGCTTTGAGTGAGGGTGGTGAGCACAAAACAGGGTACACCGGGTATGTCTCTGCCAGTGCCTATCCAGGTATTTTGGTGGTGTTGCTGGAAGGAAAAGTGTCCAAAGATTCTGAACGCATTAACCTGTATACCTCGATTGACAATTGGGAAGTCGCCACACCACCATCGTTGGAGTATGAGCGAATGATCACCGAAGATTCTTCGGCAACAGTCAATTCAAATGATGTGATTGGTGGAAGAATTCGCATTGATGTACCGGTCATTCCCGCTGTATTCACACCCTATGTGGCGGTGGCTGGTTTTCATGACAAAGATTTGGAAGGTTTGCATTTCAACATTGTTCCCGAGACCATCGTTCATCCCGTTGCAGGGGTACAATACACCGATAATGATATCGTGGTCTTGATGAACATGGGTTATCGAATCGATGATCGCGACGCAGTTCCCGAACTCGACAATGGTGTCGACCAAGGGCAAGATCGGTTGGTACACTTTGATGGTGAGGTCAGTTTTCCATTGTTTGGTCACGAGGCTTTGGAGCTCAATTCGTCGATGTGGAAGTTTATGTGGGGTGACAATCCCATACCACACAATGATTTTGTGACCATGCAAAATGCCGTCGTTTGGCGACATGGCGAAGATATAGACTTCATTTTATACCAAGATTACACCACCAACACCCAGTTACAGTCGGTTGGAAATATTACCGATGAGATTTATTTGGCTGGGGAAATGAAGTATCGACCGACACCAGAGACATCCCTACGGATTTTAGCCGGTGCCTACAAAGCAGGTATTCGTTGTTCGGGAGGCCAATGTCGTACCTT
>CAKZLX010000352.1 GCA_937127265.1 uncultured Pseudomonadota bacterium | reverse complement strand
AAGCCATCACCAATCATCATTACTTTCTTATTTTTTTCTTGAAGGTTGGCGACCACATTTAATTTATCCTCTGGTTTTTGATTGAATAATAATTGAGTTCCTCCAGGCAAACTCTCTTGTAAATGCTCTTTTTCGCCTTGATTATCTCCAGAAACAACAGACAATTCATATTCGTTTTTTAGCGAATTAAAAAGAGACTCTACTCCTGTTCTATACGAATTCTTAAAAGTGAATTTCCCTTTATAAACTTCGTTAAAACTAACATGAACTGATGTATCTAAAGTGGATTTTTCTACATCATTACTTACAAAAGATGATGCGCCTAATTTTAGATTGATATCTTGAAATGAAGCTTGAATTCCTTTTCCAACAATTTCTTTGTAATCAGAAATAGTCAAGGTTTCAATATCTTCAAAGGTCGCTTCCAATCTGAAAAAACTGTTCATTCGTCTTTCTAAACTGCCCTTTTCCTGCAACATCTTTTGGGCACGAGAAGGGTCATCCCAAAATGTCGGGTCGGTTGCCAAAAAGTTTAATTCTTTGACCCGTTCTTGTAATTGGGCAATGTCAAAGACGCCCCCTGAGCGCATCAATTCGCTCTGCAGCATTGCGTTTGGCATCATTAAAATCAATCATGAAAACTCCCTTCATCAACGTGATGTACCCACTTAACCCAAAACACTCTATTGATCTACATTCGGAAGGAATCTTCAGTGGTGAGAACAGCGAGAATTTCTCGTTCTTTTGCCTCCATAATCTCCGCCTCCTCGTCTTCGATATGATCATAGCCCAATAGATGTAGTAGCCCGTGCACCAACAAAATCCTCATTTCTGTTTCCGTACTGTGTTGGCGCTCACTGGCTTGGCGAATGGTCGTTTCCATAGAAATAATGACATCGCCCAATAAGTTGTCGTCTTGAAAGGCAAAATCACCTTCACGTTGCGCAAAAGACAACACATCTGTTGGTTTATCTTTACCACGATAGTCGCGGTTTAATGGATGAATGGTGGCATCATCACAGAGGACAATGCTCACTTCGGCTTCTGGTAAATCCAAGTAACCCAACACCTGCTTTGCTGTATTTTCCGCCAAAGAGTCCCATACTGGGTTCTCCTGAATCGCTAATGTTGATACATCGATTTGCATACATTTCTCCGCCAATCTACATTCACCACTATGGTGTAGGTTTCGTTGCGTCTGTTGTTTGGGGCTCGTCCTTGGTGGATTTCGTCAACAGTGGATTTGGGCGTTCCAAAGTAATGATGGAACTTCCACTAACCTCAATCCCTCCACTTTTCTTATTGGGTGGCATCTTGGGATATTCAATCCGTTGGTGGTACATATTGGTCATGGTGGTGGTAAAGACATCCATGATGATGTACAATTCCTTGAGGGTTAATGGACACTCTTCAAACTGTTGCTCGGTAATCGCCGAATTAACCAGTTTACTAATCATCTTCTGAAAGTCAGCGTGAGAAGGTTCTTTGAGCGTTCGACAAGCCGCTTCCACGCGATCTGCTAGAAATATAATACCCGCTTCCCGTGTACTCGGACGTTTCCCACTGTACCGAAAGTCTGCTTCATCGACCACTTCACCATCCACGGCATTTTCCATGGCTTTGATGTAAAAGTATTTCATCAAACTGGTTCCGTGATGCATCTCGATGGCATCCAAGATGGGTTGGGGTAAACCATGTTGCTTGGCCATCACAATCCCGTCCACCACATGGGTTTTGATGACCCTTGCCGATTGGTGTGGTTCTAGATTGTCGTGGGGATTAGTTCCACGTTGGTTTTCAATAAAAAACTGGGGTTGTAAAGACTTACCGATGTCGTGATAGTAACAGGCAATCTTGGCATGTAAAGCATTGGCACCAATCGCTTCGGCGGCGGCTTCACTCAGTTGAGCCATGATCATGGAATGATGATATGTACCCGGTGCCTGAACAAACAACTGACGCAATAACGGATGGTTGAGATTGGCCAATTCCAACATTTTGTAATCAGTGACAAATCCCATGCCTTCAAACAATGGCAATAATCCAAGGGCCAGAAAAGCCGAAGTCACTCCACCGGCCAAACAAAAGAGCACATCCCACAATGGTTGAATATTGTCTATTCCCCCGACAGCATCTGTTTGTGCATGATAGAAGGCAATCAACAATGCCATCGCCGCACCCAGAAGACCCGTTTGAAGTCCTGCACGAAGTAAGTTGATTCGGTCTCTGGTGTGCGCCAGTGTAGCGGCCGCAGTTATTCCAGTCACCATAAAGAAACAAGCCAAAAACACATCGTTGCCCATGCCAAACGCCAGCAATAAGGCCATCCCGATAGCCCATACAATTGTTGTTTCCGAATTGGTCAAGATTCGTAGAACCAATGTCCCCGCAGCAATTGGAGTGGCATACCATAAAGACGAGTTCCCCATACCAAAACCAACCATCTCACTCAAGGGCGCCGCAGCCATGACCAACAAACGAGACACCAGTAACACAAAGACAGAAAGGATTGCCATTGCCTCAACATCCCGAACAGAGGATGCGAATTTACGAATATAGTTAATTGAAAATAAGTACAGTGAAACCACTACAAAAGCAGCCATCATCAGTTTGACGATGAATTCTCCGAGTGCACTGCTAGCCCCACCAACTTGTTGGGTCAACAATGCATTCAACATCATCGCTTGATTGCTATCAACCACGTCTCCTTTTCGGACGATTGACTGACCGAGATTCACACGCCTGACAACGGCGGGAGTATTTTCAGTTGTTAACCGACGTTCTTGTTCTGTTTTAAGATGATTATAGGTGAAGTTCACTTGTACAGTTTGTCGGGCAACTGTGGTTCCTAGCATCCGTACAGTTTCATTATAGGAGGGTAGATTTGCAGCCAATACCGATACATACTGTCGAACCTCAGTTAAGGTTTTGACATTACGCGCATCGGTCAAAGTCAACACATCTTGGTCTTGTTCAAACTGACGATGTACCGCATAGCGCTGCCCCACCTTAGGAATCTCGGCGGCAACATCAATGATGTAA
Organism: uncultured Pseudomonadota bacterium; assembly: GCA_937127265.1. Taxonomy (GTDB): domain Bacteria; phylum Myxococcota_A; class UBA796; order UBA796; family UBA796; genus CAJWHX01. The sequence goes on along the minus strand of CAKZLX010000352.1, from coordinate 3 downwards.
AAC
>CAKZLX010000351.1 GCA_937127265.1 uncultured Pseudomonadota bacterium | reverse complement strand
GACAGTATCGACATCGTCCCTATGCTGCTTATTTGCCAAAAACGATGTCCATTGCCGCTCGTCACGCGCAACAACAAGGTGAGCCCACAGTACTTGAAGGTTTGTTGTTGTTGTTCGCCAAGATGGAATGGTTGGTGGCAACCCGTCGATATTACTGGTCCCCAATGAGTCCAGTTCCATTATTGTTGACTTCTTTGGTCGAAGCGATGGGGATCGATAATGAGATTCATCGAAATCGGCCCGACGTGCTTTCCAGATTGGTGGCTCGTCTGCCGACGTGGAACCCTTCTAGGGGTACGGTGCAGGGTGCCAAAAATTTATTGGTGGAAACAGTTGGCGATGAGTTTCCAATACGGGTTGCGCAAATGCCCAAAGACAAACCGATCCCAATGGATCCAGATATACAAGGCGAACTCTTTGCTTGTCATGATCTGGATTGGTGGGCGCGTCGGGTACAAAAAGATCCCGAAACACAGTCCATGTCTACCGGTATGAATATGCGGATACAATCTGGTTTTGTGCAGTTTCAAGAACCAGATGCTCCGATGCCTTTACACCATGAAGACGTATTGGTGGGGTGGAAGATTTCGGATACGTTTCCCACAAATTTGTTACGATTGTTGCCAGCATGGATTTCGATTCGTGTGGTAATTTTCTCTGAGGAATAAATCGAGGAAGAAGAATGGATACCAGTTTTGCAGTATTTGCTCCCAAAGACGGAGCGATTTTAGATCAAATTAGTTTACAAGCGATCGCCGATGTCCCCAATTCCATGTTGGGTGCCTTGATGGATGGGTTGGTTCCCAACGAACAAAATATTATCCTGCAAGGTTTGGATATTGCTGGAGATTGGGCCGCAGGAGGACCTCCAGGAACCAAACGTCCAGATCCGCAATCGTTGGGTTTGCGTGTATCTCCCGGAAAGGCAATCATTACTGACAAAGAAGGCGTGCGTTTCTTAATCGAGATTGAAGAAGAAGTACGGATTTCTTGGCCGACCAAAGCGGGACCGGCGGTACATGCTGCCTTAGTGATGGTTTTAGAGCGAAAACCTTGTGTGGTTGGGTCAGGAATGCAAGTGGCCCGTGAGGAAGTCAGTGCGCGATTTGGGTTTGTGGATTTAAAACTCAAAGATCGTCCCTATTATTTGCCGATTGCTGTTGCCACTGGAAATGGTCAAGATTGGGCCACCGATTATTCAAGGATCATGCAACCAGAACACCCTGTTTTGAAACTGATAGTCAAGCGCTTTGAAAAATTGGAACGAACTGTGTGGCAAGCTGAACCTGAAGGGGGTGTGTGGGATCGAGAAGTATTGGGTAAAAACTGGTTCCGATATCAAACCGTTGGTGCAGCAGCCTTACAATCTACTCGTGCGATGTTGATGACTTATCCAAGTACCACCCAAGATCGTGTACGATTGTTGAAAACCTTGCGAGAGCAGTTGCAGAGTTCAGTCGAACAAGCGTCTACGGAACTGTTGCAACTGGTTGGGTCACGTGATGGTGCTGGTCCGTACGCAGAAGTCTTGCCACAAGCGGGGGGCTAATCCATGGCTGCCAATCCACTTCAATCGATGGGCTTTTGGCGAGGTTTCGAAGGTGCCATTGAAATTGCTGTGCCAATGACGGTTGCAGGTGTTGTATTCTTTCGTATCAAAGGATTGATGGAACAAGCATCAATGGGACGGCCATTAACGACCCTAGAAGTATTTGTTTTATTGGGTGCGATGACCGCGGTTGTGTCATGGGCCGTTTCTAGACAGATGTACCTTAGTGGTCGCCGTAAACCGGTTGTGATTGCGGTGATGTCAACCATCTTTTCATTTGGTGCAATCTATGGATTGGTGAAATTATTGGCTTCGGGTTTTGAGGCTTCTTGTACAGATGTCTTTGAAGGTGTCTTGGTTGAACTGTCTAGTGTTTGGAAAGATCAGAAGGGGCTGGCTTGTCAGGTCGGTCAAATTGCCGGTAACAATTACATTCCTGGAGCCTTAATTCGTCCGGCTTGGGATGGTCAGGCATCTGGTTTGTTGTGGGTGTTTATGAGTGTAGTGGCAACATTTGCTTCTGTTGCCATGCGTGATGTTCGAGTTCGTCCCACAAAGATCGTCAAAAAACTCTATAAGTTGTTGGAATATGCACCTGCATCCGGTTTGGATGGTGTTCTGGGTGACAAAGCCAAAGATGGTCGGGTACAGGCTTGTAGTAACTCTACCTTTTGGGGGGAGATATGTGGACAACTCTATTCTGCCGACAAGAAGTTTGAACCCGGAGAGTGGTGTGGACGTTGCAACCAGACCTACACCAAAGCCGATTTCGAACTGACCTTTAACATCGTGACCTTGTTTTCTGACAACATCGACTTGCTGAACATGTTGGAAAAGAAAGACACTTTGTCGTGGGATGTTCCTGGTCGTATTCCGGCAGACGGTCGTCAAAGTGGTGTTGAGCGTTGGGTGGTGATCGGTCAAGTAACGGTACCGGATGTGTTGAGTGTCTCCCAGTTACTTTCGATAACCCACGCCCGACTCGATGATTGGCAAAGTGACAACGAACGTACCCAGTCGGCAATTGATTTGGCCAAAAAGAGAGCCTCCAAACTCTATGGTTGGATTTGGTTTGGTCGTCAAACCAAGCGTTTGACTTACGCTAGACCGACCAACAAGGTGTTGATGGCTGTTGGTACCACTCGTCTGCGTGATTTGATTACTGATTCGGGAGATGAACTGTATCTGCAACTGGATATTGGGTTGTTACCTTTGGAGATGCGCACGGCTTTTTACAAAACATTTTTGGATGAAAAACGTGTTCCCCGTTATCAAAACTCCAAATTGGATGTGTGGGTACCAATTGCCCCTCGATTATCCGCTGAACTTGCAGGGATGTGGGTGCCTCGTGTGGAAGGAGAGGCATTACGGAAGTGGTTAGCGACTGGTCGCTTACAAGAAGAAGGCAAGCGTGGAATTACCATTCCAGTACCGTACACAGTGTATGATGTACCCGAAGAAGAACCAGTGCAACAAGTAATCGATCAAACGGTTCAACAATTGGTAGAAGAAGATGTTGCTCCAGAGCGTAAAGTGACTGAGCAAATGGATTTGACCGATATTTTTGATTTTGGGCAAGAAGAAACACCAGTTATCGAACCAACAGTTGCTGACCTTGAAGGACCATTGGTGGATAGTGAAGAACCGGATCAGCCAGTTCAGGAAATCAGTGTGGTCAATGTTGAGCCTGAAATTATTCCCGATATTTACATCGAGCCAGGAACTTTGGACATTATTCGTGTTCCATATAACCGTGCACAAACCGAACCAGATTTGAATGTTAAACGGATTGGCGCCTCCATTTCTGAGTGGGAATGGTTAGAACCAGAGCAAATTCAAATGATGCGTCAACAGGTGTTGGTGCTGGTGGATTCTACCAAGACCAAGTAATCATTCAGCAGATTGTTGAAAAATACAACTATTGCCCTTTGATGTACGCTTTTCACTGTACTAATTGTGTGGAAAACGATAATAGAATTGTGTAAATTTACGTTTGATCTGCTAATGTACATGTAGACAACATCGATGACAATTTGTGACATTTGGCCAATGTCCAACATTATCTGCCTTCTTGAGAGGAACCCATGCGTGCAACACCCCTGCATTTGATCGTCGCATCTATTTTAGGACTGAGTACTTCCTGTGCTCCAGAATCAAAAAATGGAGATACGACCAAGGATTCTGGGCAAAAGTCCACTGATAGCACCGTTACGGATTTAGAAACCAACGAATTAGTTAGCAGTGATATTCAGCAGGTATCCGAGCAATTTACATCAACTTCCGGAGTCGGAGTATATTGGCACTTTAATGAATGGTGGACTGGCCGAACGTATACACGGGTCAATAATCTTAATGATAATTCTCAGCCTGGGGATACCCTTCTGTATTTTGATTTGGATGGTTACACACCTGGTGTTGGCACGTGGACAGTTGAAGACGTAGAAACTAGTGGGACTCATCCACTCTTTGAAGTTACCGCTACATCCTCTGGTTTACCTAGGTTGTCTGTTCGTGAATTAGACGCTACCTCTGGGAATATTGGTGACTCTTCTTTGACATCATTGTCGCAAGGTGATGAGACTTATGCTGCGAGAATCGTAGGTGATTTTACGGGTTTGGTCTATGCATACTGTAAGACAGTTGATGGTGGAGGATTATGTGGAGATTGTATTGAACCAGATGGTACGTCTTACAGTGGGAATAATGGAACGGGCTCATTTAGTTGCGATACTTCGGAGCAGTATTTCGGAGCAAAGGTAACATACAATGACGGTAGTAACAGTTTCGACGATGTCATTTGGTGGGAAGTGGACGCTCTATCAGCCCCTACGCTTAACAACTTGGAGAATCTAAACGATGGTTCTACCGGTGGACTATCGTACTCAAACGTAGAAGAAGGAACGGTTGTTGACATAGATACTACGTTTGATGCTGTATACAGTGCCGACTATGACAATGATGGTGATGATGACCTTCAATTTAGTGATAGTCCGCTCACTCAAACCAGTTATTTATCTGTTCGCCTGTATGGTTGTACAACTTATGATTTGATTTATTTTAAAGAGGGAGTCAATTGGGAGGTTTCTGGCAATAATGACCAAAAGTTGAAGTTTGGATCAAGCGATGAGATACGTATATCTTATGCTCCGAGTATCTCTAACTCTACTTGGGATTCAAGTAACAAAACTGTGTCTACATATCCTGTGTGGGATACGGTTAATGACTCGTTACTATCGGATGACTTGGATGAGTATTGTGAGTTGTCATTACAATTTAGAAAGGACGCGGATGATACACTTTCAGCAGCCTTTTGGGGTGGTTCTTCGATTGATCATGTAAATGCCATTTTACGTTCTTTGACGTATCGTTATTCTGACAATGTGACTGATATTGCATCGTCAGCTGAGGGGCTAAGAACATTGCAGTTGGTTCTGTATGATCAGGGTGACTCTAATAATAGTGGTACGGCAGACTTTGCTATGGCATCTCAACCCGCAGAGATTGACATTGCTGTTTACAACAATCCAGCCTTAACGGATGCCACTACTGCCACAGTGTTCGACGGAACACCGGATGTTATCGTTAATGTTGATTATGATGCCACATTGACGGTTGGCGGAACGGATGTGGATGGTGACCCCTGTTATGCGACTCCGACCACCGTGGTTGCTGGTCAAGATACTACGATTACTTTCAGTAAGACCAATGGTGATGATCTATCAGAAGGGACCCATACCTGTACATTGACTCCTGTGCGTACCGTTACCCCAACACGGGTGACCGATGGGGAAAGTACTTCGTTTGATTTTACTGGTAGCGTACAAACCTTTTCATTGTTGGTAGATACCACTGCGCCAACGATCTCAATCACCCAAATAGCCGATGGTAATGGTTACACCACCAGTGTGACTCCAACCTTTGATGTTACCACGGATGAAGACGGAACCTTGGTTTTAGGAGGTTCTTGTACCACCTCTACTTCAACCAGTTTGTTGTCTGGAACTACCACCATCACTTTGGACACTTTGACGGAAGGACAAACTTACTCTGATTGTACGGTTCGTGTTGATGATGCTGCTGGTAATCAAAGTACGACCGAAAATCTCAATGCCTTTACACCTGATGCAACTGCTCCAACAGTTACCATTGATACCGAAGTTGCCGATGGTAATGGCTATACAACCACCACTGATCCTACGTTTGAAGTGACCAGCGATGAGGCAGGGGCGTTTAGTGTTGGTGGATCTTGCTCAATTACTGGACAAGCCAGTATTGCAGCCAGTACTTCGACAACGATTACTTTGGATACAGTTACCGATGGCAGTGCTTACGCCGATTGTACGGTAACCGTTACCGATATTGCAGGGAATCAAGGAACAGTTTCCCTTGCCTCCTTTACTGTGGATGCAACTACGCCAACGATCTCAATCACCCAAATAGCCGATGGTAATGGTTACACCACCAGTGT
>CAKZLX010000350.1 GCA_937127265.1 uncultured Pseudomonadota bacterium | reverse complement strand
ATATTTCTCGTGGTATCAAAAGCTAAATTGCGTAAAAGATCAAAACGGCTACTCATATGTATTTATTTGAAAGGTATTATTACGAACCTGGACGACTCAATAAAACTTACCCCAACATTTCACTAGATATTCCAAACCAACAACTATCTGGTACCACGGTTCATAAAAGCACTCTACAAGCAAAGTGGCGTAAACTTTTAGAGTCTAATTTTATAACCCCAATAAGTCAAAAACCAGAGATACTGAAGATGTGGGCATTCGGATGGAACTCTCTATCGGGATTGGTCGACAACAAACCCTTTCCTTACGAAGCAAACTCAACCACTTTCCATCTTCGCTACATCCCAGTTGACTTCAACCTATTCGACTCCGTCATGGCGGAACTTGGTCTACGTCGTCAACCATCATCTGCTGAAGAATCCAACACCGCCACCTACAAGCCTAGTGATTGGGTATCAGAAACCGATGAGTCTGCCTGGTGGGTAGACATCACTCGCACAAACAATGCAGGTTTCAAGGTCACCGTTCATGATGGTACCACAGCAACAAACATCACATTTAATAACAATGTCGAACAATTTGGCCAATATGACTTCTCCCAACCCAATGCCAACACTCTGGACAATGAAACTGAAGGACGTTTCTTTGTTTCTTGGCCGGAGAAAATGTTGCTTCAAGAGTTTTTAGGGAAAGAACTCGCTGACCTTCCGCATATTACCTATGCGCCTACAGTACCAGAGATCTGGTGGGCTATCCTTCCTGAAACTTATCAAAATTACGCTTTAAAACAAAACTTGGTTGGGATTGGATACTATCCAAAAACAATAACTTCAACGTCATTTGAACCTTGGCATCCTGAACAGTTCGAAGAATATTTAAAGAACTACTTTTTAGGTGTATATAATGATAATTCTCGGAAAGCAACGTCTGCAAGACAACCCGCCTTGCAATTTCTAGGTTTGATTAGAGAAGGTGACTTTGTTGTATTAACAAACGGAGATACGCCTATACGAATCGGTTCATTCACTCCCAAAGATATCGACCATCAAACACATCATCAACCTACGGGACATCAGCACCTCTTTCGGTCTGTAAAATGGCAGAACCAAACTTCGTCTAATCTAGAACAAACACTTCTATCTAAGTTAGGAACCATAGAGACAAAATTCACAACGAGTATGAGTACCCTTCGGACGCCTCGTCCAGCTGACAATACCGGTTCAGACTTATTTACGGCAGGATGGTCCAAGAAGGGGACACGATACTATGATTTTCTGACACAACGAGCAAAAGTACTAGACCCAACCAGTCGCGCCTTACTAGTATACCTCAAGTACAACACACCCATCCACCAAACAACAGACACTCCCGAAGATGAAAACAGTGAGGAGAGTTCCGTGCCAACACCTGCCCCACGCACACCAGATAAACTCTCAACAAATACACTCATCCAAAAACTCACCCTCTCCAAAAACCTAATCCTCGAAGGTGTACCAGGAACAGGAAAGACCTATGCGTTTAACCACGACTTGGTCGAGAATTGGTTCAAAATACTAAATCGCGAAGGAAATTCTCGCTCCATCACCATGCACCCTTCAACATCCTATGAAGATTTCTTGGAAGGATTGCGACCTACCAGTATTCAAACAGCGACAGATGCTGACACCGTCGAACATCAATTGACAATCGATAAGATCAAAGTCAAACGGAAGCAAGACAACGACAGTATCAACCCGCAATTTGGATACTTCTACCATCCTGTTGGTTCAGATACAGACGAGGATACTCCCACCTCAAACTTCACCGTAGCCGATGGTTTCTTCCTCAACGTCTGCAAACAAGCCGTGCAAAACCCATCGAAAGACTTTTTGGTGCTCCTCGATGAAATCAACCGTTGTAACATCCCCAGTGTATTTGGAGATTTGCTCACCGCTATCGAACGATCAAAACGAGCAACATGGGACAATGGCAACCAATGCTGGGACCTTGACGATGCCCAAATTATCACCCTAGCAATCAGTAAACGGAAGTTCTTCGTGCCTGAAAATGTCTACGTAGTGGGTACGATGAACACCACAGACCGTTCTGTTGCTCCGATGGACATGGCTCTTCGTAGACGCTTTGCCTTTCATCGCATTGAGCCTGTTGCACCAGATATCACTACCTCTTTCAACAAGGGGTTATCAAATCTCGATAACTATCAATCTATACTCGACATATCCATCAAAGCCCTCAAAAGTTTGAACGGCATTGAAAAAATGAATGCTTTTCGTAATAAAAAGAAGAAAGACGAAAAAGCCCCCATCGTTCTTGCCAAATGGGGTAAGGATGCACTCATTGGGTACTCTTACATCTATGATTTAGCACGTGATTTACAGCAATACCATGATTTAGGTATGGATACCTATACGCAACTTCTAGAACACCATTGGAATCACCACATCTTGCCTCAGTTGGCAGACATTGTATTTAGCAATCAAATCAACCGAGGAGATAAGAGTGATTTGGAGAAACTACTTCAACAAGCAAAGCAAACAATTAAACATCAAAAATATCGGTAAGAAATCGGAAGAACTGTTGCATATGAGTCAGAGAAATCGAATCATTGGAAGAGTGATTTTTAATTTGGGTATAATGAGTAGGCGGAAACAAAGACTCATCTTTCC
>CAKZLX010000349.1 GCA_937127265.1 uncultured Pseudomonadota bacterium | reverse complement strand
ATCAACACTTCCAGAGGTAGCCAATCGACCCATCCCGTACCCAAATGCCAGCAATAACTGCTGTACACCACTCAATTCTCCAACCAACAGTCCGTGTTTGACACCGTGATGAAACAGATATACCCGTAACCAATTACTGTTAATGCTCTTCCAGTCTACCGATGCACTATACAACTGTTGGTGCGTATGGTTGATGGTTTTCGTTCGTAATTTTGTCATTCATTTTCCGTTTGCTTTATGCATACCAAATTCCGATCGGTACCAAAAGTGAAAGGGTTAACAGTCCCACGTGCAGTCGTTGTTCAATCCGTTTTATCCGATTCACAACCCCTTGTTCTTCAGATTCATCAAGGTCATTTAATATATTGGTAAACCAGATTGACTCCACGAAAACAATGATTGAAACAGCATACGCAATACCATACAGTTGATCCATATATGTCAAATAAGCCAAACTATCAGGCAGCATTTGGCGATACCCATCCTGCAAAAAGACCAATGCCAAAATGACCGAAGCCGGAATCGCAATCTTGGTATCTGAAGAACGTGGATCAATCAAAGGCGTAATAATTGTAATCCCCATAACCGCCAACAATGGAACAAACAGTTGCCAAAAAGACGACAAATTAATTCGTTCATAAGTAACTTCAGCCACAAAGTTGGGGTACTTGGCAATATTGGGGTCTCCAAAATATTGTTGGGCATCAGCATTAAGTCCCATCGATGTTCGATAAATGTGTTTACGGGTCTTGGTTTGGAACCCTTTGTAAGCATAACCTTGCAAGGTACTTTTCTCGGACACACCCGAACTTCCAGATTGATCATTGGTTAGCATCACATCGGTGATCCAAAAGTCATCGGTCTCAATTTCGATCGGGAGCGTAATATCCTCAAAGGGAAATCGGTGTAAATCCAAGTCGTTAGCCAAAAAGCGTCCAGAAAAGACCACCGCCTGATAATTCCACCCGCCTGCATCTACATAGGGCATCTCTGGAGACAACTCCAACACCAAATCCCATTGATCCACAGCATTGAGAAACTCAATGGTTTTGGCGGGCTGTTGAGAAGTCACTTCATCCCAAGCCTCAATCTCTCCTTTCCATTTTAACCAAGCATATCCGTCTGCTGAAAATGTTTTGGTCTGTGGATCAAAAGCATAGACTTTTTGAATCCAAATCCCTACGTCAAACGATGTTGGAGCCAGTTGAATATCCTGCTCGGTAATCGACTCATAATAATCTCGCTGCTCTAAAGAATCTGTACCGTCAGACTGAAGAGAAACACACCCATACACCAATAACAACAACATAAAATACAACACCGTCTCCTAAGCGCACGATATCCGAAACACACCTCTAAATAAAATATAGTATCTTATCCCTACCTTCTTTTATACTGCACCTTACCAATGACCAATTACAGGATCAGACCAGAATGCAAATCCGAGCCAAAAGACAACAAGAATTAAAACAGGTATTTTTAGATGCCATAGAGTACCCTATCCGATCTAAAACCAGTTCTCTACAACAGTATCTCCTTCGAAATAGCATCGCCCATGCCTTACAGCTTAAAAAGTATCAGTGGGCAACAACCCTGCTGCTGCGAATGGATTTTCTCTCCTCTTTTCAAAATAGTTTTGGTATACAACACATCAGTCAGTATTGGTTTGTGGTGGATCCCAAAGAGAACGGTGACCGCTATGCCTCCCACTGGCAAACCATCTGGCAATCCAAACCAACCCAACGAAACACCACTCAGTTACAGTTGTTGGTCAAACTGTTTACCAGCATCGGTTGGTTTGAAAAGATCAATGCCCATATCAATACATCCCTGGCATGGTTAGCGCCCTATGCCGAGTCATTTCCATCAACTATAGAACAGTTGAAACGCGACCAAGCATTTTTGATGATGACGCAGGGCAACGCACAGATTGGGCTTCAACAATTCGACTCCCTTTTGGCCAAAGGAAAATCCAGAACCTCCAAGATTTTACGAGAGATCATCTCCCTCATGTCCACACCAAAAAGCCCCGAACGTGATGCCAAGTTTGAAGGTTTTGTCGATGAGGTGCGATCTTTCCCAGCCAATACTCCCAATCGGTTTTATATTGAAAAGGTAGCCCTGTCGTTTGCATTCAATACACTGGAAAAACGGGAAGAAGCGATTGCCAACTTGGAATCAATCATCCCCTTTCAAAAAGGTCCTCCCGACACCTATCAACAAGCCGTCGACGATCTATATTTTACGATGTACCTCAAGTTCAAAGAATATGCCAAAGCCATTCCTTATGGACTACGGGTGCTCAACAATTCGACCGACATGTCTCGAATTGACAGTTTAACACTCCACTGTAAATTGGCGCGATGTCGATTGCATGTGGAAACAAATGACCAATCTCTAGAACGATATACACACTTACGCCCTTTGATAGAACAATCGGATGCATCCAAAGTAAGCAATGCTTGGAACACCTATGTGCTCGAACTCGCTCAACAACTCAGCAAACACTATGCCAAAGCCAAACAGTGGCACCAAGCGCTAGAGTGGCGACAGCAGATTGTCCGAATCCGCAAAACCAATCTACTCGAAAGCCAACAATTGGCCGAACAATTCTCTTTTACAGCCAACCCTCAACCGATCCACTTGCTCGCCTTGGCTCTCTATCAAGAAGGTATCATTCATGCCCACCTCAACGATACGAGTTCGGCCAAAGAAGCTTGGGACGAAGCCATCGAACTCTACAAGACGATCATCGATAAAAACAACAAACACTTCAACAAAGGGTTAGCCGGAATACTGTGGAAAAGACATGCACTTGAAAACACCCCCACCAACATAGAAGGGTTGAAACGGTGCCTAAAACTCCGTCGTACACTGCTTGATAATGGAGACACGTCACAACGGTACCCTCTGGTACATGTCTACAATGTCTTGGGATGCTGGTTCTTGGAGTTGGAACGGTGGCAAGATTCTATTGATCACCTCACGCCTTGCCTACCCCTCTTACAGAGTCTAATTGAGGCCTTTCCCAACAAAACTATCTACCTTCGAGGCCGTAGACGGGTGCAGATACGACTGTCTTGGAACCACTGGAACCTACAACAGTACCCAAAAGCACTGGAATTGGCTAACAGTGTGCAGGACTATCAAGTAGTGACCATGGAAAACCTCGAAGAAACGATTCGACAATTGCTGGATAGTTTATAAACTCAAATCGGATCAGCCACACAGCGAAAGCCAATCGAACCATCGAAAGTAGGGATGTGTCCTATCCAAAAAGATGCCAAGGTCGATTCTCCACCAGAATAAAATGAACCACCCACTTTTGCCCCGACCCGTTCACCATCTCTGGCTTTATCCCATACTACACGATCCCCCCACAGTTCCACTGGCAACAGAGCACCTTTGGAGGGAATACGCTCTTGATTCCCCTGATGAAACCACAAATACCCTTTGCCCGCACTCAAACACTTGTCGTTTTTGGCTTGGTTGAGCGACACCGATAGAAAGTCTTGCTCCAACACCAAAGCATCCACTGGTACGCAGACCGTTTGCAAACTGATTTGTGCCAAGGCTCCTGGATCGATTTCGATACCGGTTTGAGACACCGTTACCGTATGACCAGCCGATTTAATCTGTTCAATCCAGTCTGTTCGGTTGGCGGTATGCTCCAACAAAACCCACTCCCAAGCATTACCGATTTGATCATAGACGCCGAACGGACTTTTGCAGTGTGGTCGACTTCCGGTTGGTTCAACGTCTGACCAAGCACCGTGGGTACTGGGTGTATCCAACACACATTCTCCATTGTAAGTGTCCCCAAAGGGAAATCGTTGTCCACCACCAGCCATCACCCATTCTTGGTAATTGACCAGTCGCAGGGATTGTCCGTTCAGTCGGGTGTTGGCACAGACCTGCATAGCCTGTTCAAGAGAGACATGAATCGAAGGTTGAACGCCCAATTGTGAATTGGCTGTTTGGTTTTCAGTAATTGTAGCCTCATAGGGTTGGATACAAAACTGGGGTTCGGTGGTGGGGACAGGTACCAACCCTGTCGGACATTCTTTTGCCTTGTCCACACTACATGCCGACAGTATCAACCAGATAAACATGCCCCTAGACTAGCATGTTCCAACAGACAAACCATCGAAAGTTGTACTTCTAGGCTCTGTCTTCTGTAGGTTTATGGCAAAATCAGTACTGTGCCCGAAGTGGACTCTAACAGTTCACGCAGTTCGAAAATGTCTTGGTTACTCATACCCACGCAGCCCTGAGTTCGAATGTGATACGCAATGGTATCCGAAGGTAGCGGTATCGGAGTCCAAGGAATCTTCTTATAAGTACCATGAATTAAAATCTCACCACCCATCTTTGTATCATGATCTGGACGCAATCCTTTTTGCTCAGCGGTAACGATCTCCTTGTATTGCTCATCAGACAACAACCCCGATTCTACCCCTCTTTTGGCATCCAATGCGTTGGGATAATTGATCCACAAAGAACCATAATACGCACTGGAACCAGCATGATCGGTAAATGTATACAATCCTTCAGGTGTTTTCTGATCGCCATCTTTTAACTTTGTTCCGATCGGATCTTTTCCCAGGGCAATCGGCCATGAAATATAGGCTCCCTGCTCATCTTGCTGCAATTGTCCGTTCTGAACCAAATAAATTCGACGGTCACCCTTATCGACCACCAGTGTCGGCTTGTGCTGACCTACCTGTTGTACATCGCTCTCCGACAGGGTCATTTCATACAATGGAGAATCCGCATAGTACCAGTGATATCCGATGGCCATCGCCACACAGAATCCAACGACCACCAATCCTCTCTTCAACCATTTGTTCATCATACCTCCCAGTCTCCTAACTGTATTTGTTTTACACGAAAAATGCCCTAATATTAAGACACTTGATTGGAGAGACCATGCCCGAAGGACCAGAAGTACGCCGTAGTGCCGATAAGATTGAACGTGCGGTAGCCAACAAACCACTGACCTGTGTCTTTGAACATCCAAGCCTCGTCGCGGTACAAGAGCAATTTACCGATGTGAAACTGACCTCCATTGAAACCTATGGCAAGGCTTTCGTACTTCACTTCTCCAATGACATCTGTATCTATGTCCACCTACAACTCTATGGTCGATGGAAAACCGGTCGGTCTAAAAGTATTAAACCCTCTCGCAGAACCTTACGAATGCGTTTGGAAACCGACACCCACTATGCCGCTCTCTACTCGGCAACCGACATTGAAGTCCTGACACCGGAGACCATCAAAGACCATCCCTTTATCGCCAAATTGGGACCTGATTTATTGAGGAAAGGCTACACCGCTAGTCACGTATCTAGGCGACTAGGTAAAACCTCTTTTGGGAGAAGATCACTGGGAGCGCTGTTGCTAGACCAATCGATGTTTGCTGGGATTGGTAACTATCTACGATCCGAGATTTTATTCCGCTCGGGTTTATTGCACTCTCGAAAACTGAACTCACTCAGCAAGACAGAACGGGCAACACTGGCCAGCATGATTCACCACACCACCATCCGAGCCTATCAAACGGCAGGAATTACGCTTGATGATCAATACGTAGACATCGCCAAAACAAAAAAGTGGAGACGTTCTGCCTATCGACACTTTGTCTTTGATCGTGAAGGAGAGAAATGTTGGGTCTGTCAATCGGAGATTCAAAAGGTACAAGTAGCCAGTCGCCGCCTCTACTTTTGTCCATCGTGTCAGACCTAAATCATGATTTATAAAACCAATAATACACCAGCAGCAAATCCCAGATCACCCATTGAGCACCCTTTGCCAGTGCCCATCAGATTGCTGTAAGAGGCATAATCACCCTTGTAAATCTTGTCCCCTTTAACAGTCGCCACCAAATTGCTATACGAAGCATAGTCACCCTTATAGACCTTATCACCCTTCAAGGTTGCCACTAGATTGCTGTAAGAAGCATAATCACCCTTGTATATTTTGTCATTTTTACGGGTGCCCAAGAGGTTACTGTAGGAGGCATAGTCACCCTTGTAAATCTTGTCCCCTTTGACAGTCGCCACTAAATTACTGTAGGATGCATAGTCACCGCGGTAAACCTTACAATCACCAGCATTGGCCAACGCCATCGATAAAAATAACCACATAATACCCTCCAATTGATAGTTTACTATAACACAACCGTCGGCAATTATTGCCAATCGGACCAATTTGGGTCAAGCCCCTCTTGTTCATCAACAATTCCCAATTCCTTTGCCAACTGTTTCCGACCTTCTGTACGAGCGTTGTGATAGAGATGTTGCAGTTGGCTATGTCGATGTTGAGACCCCACTGGACAGACCAAACGACTGTGACAAACACCCTTGCAAAGTGTACTGGTTTGGTGAAAGGAAGCGCAGGTTTGTACTGACCACCCTTGTGGGGTTACAGCCCCTGATGGACAGGCCTTGATACAGGGTTTCTCTAGGCAAGAAGCACAAGGATGCGGTCTGAGATTTGTAGATTCCAGTAATTCAGTGGTCAACAACACCATCCGTAAACTGACCCACAACCCATATTCAGGGTGTACTAACAACCCCACCGGGCTGGACTGTCCCAAACCGGCTTCTCTACCCAATTGCTGAAAATCGACAAACAGTTCGGCAGTATCAGCACATTGTATCCATCTACGAGACGATGGTGGATTGGGGTCAACCTGTTGAATACAACGGCCCACAAAGTCATCCAATGGATGTTGATGAGCAGATAGATGCTCTGGAAACGCTCGGATATCGGCAACAAAATGGTTCCAACCGTCGGTGCCACCATTGGCAAATACAATGGCACTTTGACAGTCTGGTAAATACGTTTGATACCCACCACCGTCCGCAACACCTACCAAATTAAAGCCCTTTTGCTTGAGGGCAGTACAAATCTCCGACAGTTCATCGGTCATGGTCACTATTCTTTGACCAACAGTGAGGCTTCCGACCAAGGTTGGGTAGTCCCATCCAACAGGTCACTCAGGTCACTTGAAGTATCACCCAACAACCGTTGGCGGGCAAAAGCCAGCACATAATGATTGAGGATATCCCAAGCCAATTCGGTCTCCATCGTCGCACAACCACCCACCGTAAAACTTTGGTGGCAGGCATTTTCCAAAGAGAGCCAACGAAAGTCAATCCCCGTCACATCATCAAAATGGGCTTGGTTACCCACTTGCCCATCTTCTGTTCCAGAAATAAACAACACGGGGGCTTGGACATTTTGATAGCCGGTCGCCCCAAAGAACGTCTTGCGATCGGTTCCCGCCATTGGTATGGCTACTTTGACCCGTGGATCATGCAATTGATTGGAAGACAACAGGGCATATTCACTGTCCGTACAAGGTGTATCTGGATCTTCCAAACCCTCCCCCTCAAAACAGACAGCATCGATATTGTCATAAGAAGCCCCAGCACCCGACCAAGTTGAATACGAAGCCCCAAAAGAGTGTCCACTGAGTACCACCGAGGTTGTATCAATCGGATCGGCCCAGTCAAGGGTTTCCAAGACGTTCAAACTTTCAGTCAAGTCCTTGGGACGATGGATGAAATGTCGAACCGGCAAAGGAGAGGAATGATCAACCAGCGTATTGTCAATGTGATTAGGTGCCACCACCACCCAACCGTGAGAAGCAAAATGAGACATCAAAAAGGCAGAATTGGCACCCCAACCTTGATAGCCATGACTGGACAAATGAACTGGGTAGCCGTCGGTGTAAATGGAAGGTGCAGGTGTGGCATCCGCAAAAACAGTCTCATCCACACCCATAAAATAGGAGGCTGGATTTCCAGTAGTATCTTCGGTTGGATACCAGATTTCGATCGGGATGGTCCGTTCAGCTTGGTCGGCAATCGGCTGATACGTGTGCATAATTTGTGTATGCCCCACATTAAAAGGTCCCCTTTGTTGCACATCAAAAGTTCGCCAGTCCAGTTGCTCAACGGCTTCAACGACACCGGTATCTGCTTTATCACCACAAGCCAACAACCATATCCACATGTTTTCTCCTATGTATGTTCTGTGCTTCCCGCTTCAAAGTCCCTTCCACCGGTACCAATAGGACTTTGGATACTTTGAAAACGCTTCTCGACATCTTGTTGATGAGCGACTAACGCCTGCAGCATGGTCTCAATCGCTTGTTGGACTTGTTGCAATTCTCCACCTGCGTGGGTGTATGCCTGGTGAATCTCACGAATACTACCCGATAAAACTGATGTTGTATCTCGAGTCTGGTTCGATAAATCCTTGACTTCTTTGGCCACTATCCCAAAGCCACGACCAAACTCTCCTGCATGAGCCGCCTCAATACTGGCATTCAAAGCCAACAGACTGGTTTGCTGTGCGATATCGTCAATCTTGGACACCATCGAAACCATCGCTTGAACAGAGACATACAAATCATCCATCACATTTGAGACCGTACTCATTTGTTCTACCATGGTTTGTGCTTGTTCAGCGTGATTTTCTGATGCGCTAACCATCGTTTCGAAATGATTGAAAAACGCAGAAAATTGGGTCATCATCCAGTCAGCATTCGTCGATTGAGATTGCGGAGTCTCAACTTCAACGATCTTTTCCACTTCGATTGGGACTTCAACGACCTTCTCGATTTCTTTAATGACTTCAATCGGTACTTCGATGATTTTTTCGATCTCTACCTCTTTGATGACCTCCATCGGTACCTCGACGATCTTCTCAACCTCAACTTCCCTGATCACCTCAACCGGCACCTCGATTTCCTTGATCACCTCTACCTCTTTGACCACCTCGACTTCGACCGGAACTTCAACGATCTTCTCAATCTCGATGACCTTCTCGATCTCCTTAATCACTTCAACGGGTACCTCAACTTCCCTGATGA
>CAKZLX010000348.1 GCA_937127265.1 uncultured Pseudomonadota bacterium | reverse complement strand
TGTGCCCGCAACTGGTCAGCAGATTTCCATAGTTTGGTTTTGATGTCATCGCTCATGGCAGCAGCACTTTTTTAGTTATCGTTTTGATTCAGTCTATTACTGAAAATAAAAAAATGCCAACGATTCAAAATCAAATGTTTTTGAAATAATAAAAAAAGAAAATGAAGCCGAAACAACCACGTTGTCATGGCAACAAACGCTCGACCAAACATGGCACACTCCATCAAAACGACGATTTCTTTTGGGCAGTACCGGTATCAGTTTCTTGTTATTGCACCTCCTCACAAGCCTGTTCATGTGGCTGCTTCCACCAACCACCACAACTGAAGCCTCCAATAGCATTGCCTTTGAGGTTCATCATGATGGTGTACGGAAAATCACCTTGCAAAACGAAGCAGAACAACTGAACGTGGCCAAACTTTCTCGCTCCAAGAGAGAACTTACTGTGAACATAGACGTTGGGACGTATCGCTTTGAAGTCGAACACCAAAACAAACGGTGGACAACCTTCCTAGAACTCACAGAAAATACGCGAGTTGAGTGTCAACAAGCCGTCGAATCTGTTGAGTGTACGGCAAACAACCGGATGATACAATGGGACTAATCTCTAAATCACAAGCCTTTATCACTGGTCACAACCTTAGTTATTGCGCTGTCTATTTTGATCAAGTACTCTTGGCCGCACGATTGGCTAACAGTAGCGAACAAGCAAAAGAACATGCCGACAAAATGATCGCCAGTTTACAACGCGTGGGTGCTAATTTTGCTGCCCGTTTACAAACTGTTGAAGCCACAGCCAAAGCTGCCAACTTAACAGCACGAAACCTACCAGCATTACCCCCTGAATTTTATCAATGGGCTCAAATGCGCCACACCGAACTTTTGCAATTTTGGCCGGCGACCGATGTGGGTGGTTGTTTATTTGTGATTGGTCATGCCTTGGGAGAATTGCGAAATGGGTTGATCATTGCTAACCTCACCATGGACTTCACCCGCAACTTACAGATGGACTTTTCTGCCCAACAACAATCGGTACCACTTCGCTTACAAGAAGCACTAATACGATACGAACGTGCACTCCAAATCATCGAAAACCTACCGACCAAACTACCGACTGTGCAATTGCTCCGACCGATGTATGATGGCATTCAAGTACAAATCAGTACCAGTCTTGCCCTGATGAAACTGGGTGCTACCCGTAGCGATAAGGCTTTTACACTCAACCATAAATTGCTGCAAATATTAGGGAATGCCGAGCAGGAAATCCAACAACATTTGGCACAGTATTAAACAGTTGAAGGCACCGATATAAAGGTTCAAACACTCGTTACAATACAGACACATAAAGAATGAGTGACCAAGCCAACAATCCTGTTAATTAAGCATACAGATAGAGATATATCGTGCTTGGAGAGAATTATGTGGTGGTTTGTGGCTGGTTTGATACTGGCATGTCAAAATGGTGAAGAAGACAAAGAAAAGGGAAAGCGAGATTGGAAGCCATCGATCCCTGCTGTATTGGTCAAGGCTGAAACCGTCACCACTGGTTCCGTAGCGGATACAATTGAAATTACTGGTGCACTGGAAAGTATTGAACAGGTAAACATCATCCCTGAAACCACAGGTGTGGTCCAAAATATTTTTGTCAGAGAGGGTGACCAAGTACGCAAAGGAGACCCCCTTGCCAAAATCATCAACACCAATGCCAGCGCTGCTCTTGCACGTTCTCAAATCGAACTGGAGAGACTAGAACGAGAAGCCCAAAAGTTAACACGACTCCGACAAGATGGTGCCGTTTCCGAACGAGAAGTGCAAGAAGTCAACACCCAATTGCAAACCGCCAAAACCTCACAAACCGAGGCCCTTGCCACACAAAAACGCAGTACGATTCGTTCGCCAATTGATGGTGTGGTGGCCTTGGTCAACATTCGAGAAGGCGAAATTGCCACCAGCACCCAACTGTTTCAAGTGGTCCAGCCCGATCGTTTACGATTGGTCGCTTCAGTACCGGAAAGAGATTTGATCGCCCTCAAAGAGACACAGCCCGTGGATATTCGAGCGGCCTACAACAACGAAACCACAGTAACTGGCATCGTTGAACGAATCGCTCCAGTGGTCGATCCAACAACTGGAAGTGTACGGGTCTTTATCAATGTTGAGGAAGGACAAACCTCCTTACGACCGGGTCAATTTGTGAAAGCGCAAGTGGAAGTCGATCGACATGATAACACCATTGTTCTTCCAAAAGAAGCCGTTGTCTACGAAGATGGAGCGCCGATCGCCTATGTGGTAACCGAAGCACCTCCCGAAGATACAGAGCCAACAGACGAAGACCAACAACGCCTTTCAGAAAACGACGCTAACGAGCAAACGGACGCCGAACCTGAAGATAAAGGGCCTCCAAAATCAAAGTTCATCGCCGATCGTCGGGAACTAACCGTTGGATTTTCTGATGCTCGAATCATCGAAGTCACCGAAGGGATATCGGTTGGTGAACAAGTCATCACCATTGGAAACCACACCTTGGAAGACAACTCTCCGATCACTTTGGAGATTGAATTACCGCCCAAAGAAAAGGAAGAAGATTCCGATGAGGATGACAGCGAGGAGAAAGCAGAGTGATCTGGGTTGTACGTAGACCAGTCGCAACTTGGATGATTGCGATTGCCTTATTGGTGTTCGGGTGGGTCTCCTATCAACGATTGCCCCTCAATCTAATGCCCGACTTATCCTATCCAACGATTACCGTTCGTACAGCGGCAGATGGCTATGCTCCCGAAGAAGTGGAAAGCCAAGTCTCGCAACGAATTGAAGAATCCGTCGCCACAACACCCGGCCTCTCCAAACTGGAAAGTCGCTCCAAGGCCAATGGTTCAGATGTAATCTTGTCCTTTCAATGGGGCACCGAAATGGATCAGGCCATCCAAAATGTTCGAGAACAGTTACAGGTCACCCAACTTCCTGATGATGTAGAGAGACCACTCATTTTGCGCTACGACCCCACACTCGATCCAATCATTCGAATAGCTCTCTCTAAACCAATCGAAGGAAGCAAGGAAGGTACCCTCGCCGATCTTCGACAAATAGCCGAACGACTAATTAAAAAGGATCTCGAGGCGATGGATGGTGTGGCTGCCGTTCGGATTCGTGGTGGCTTTGAACCGGAAACACAAGTCTTGGTCCGAGAAGATTGGCTGATGGCGCGAAACATCACCATTGAACAAGTCATTCAAACCTTACAAGCTGAAAATGTCAACATTCCCGGTGGCTCCATTTTAGAAGGTCGGCGAGAGTATTTGGTGCGTACCCTGAATGCCTTTCAAACCGTCGACGATATCCGAGACATCAAAATTCGACGGGCGGATGGCGTAGAAGTGCGTCTTGATGAAGTCGCCGAAATCAACGAAGCCTACAAAGATCGACAAGTGCTCTCTCGTCTCGATGGACAGGAAGCGGTGGAGTTGGAAATCTACAAGGCCGCTGATGCCAA
This sequence comes from uncultured Pseudomonadota bacterium, assembly GCA_937127265.1. GTDB lineage: Bacteria > Myxococcota_A > UBA796 > UBA796 > UBA796 > CAJWHX01. The sequence goes on along the minus strand of CAKZLX010000348.1, from coordinate 889 downwards.
TATCGTCAGTATTGCCAATCAAATCAAAGCCCGTATCGGAGACCCTGCTGAAATCGCCAAAAAGAAAGCGATGGCTCAAAAAGCACCCCAACAATCCAGCACGAGACGAGGTGGTCGAGGACGTGGTGGTCGAGGTGGACGCGGTGGTTCAGGGGACGTCAGTAGCAAAACAATTTTGGAAACACTCCCCAAAGAAGTCTCCTTGACCGTATTGGAAGATCAGGCGGTATTCATTGAAGCCGCGATCAACAACCTTCGTTCCACCGCTGTACTAGGGGCTATCCTTGCAGTGATCATCTTGTTTTTATTTCTGAAAAACTTCCGTGCCACCGCGATTATTGGAGCCGCCATTCCGATGAGTATCGTGGTGACCTTCATTCCCATGTACCTCTACGATGTTTCTTTAAACCTGATGTCACTCGGTGGGTTGGCGTTGGGTATTGGGATGTTGGTGGACAATGCGGTTGTAGCCTTGGAGAACATTCAAGTGCACTTGGACAATGGATCGGACAGAAAAAGTGCAGCTTCAGAAGGTATCAAGGAAGTCGTTACAGCAATTGTATCCTCCACACTCACCACGATTTCAGTATTTTTACCGATTACGTTCGTGGAAGGGGTTGCTGGACAGATATTTGGCGACCTCTCACTGGCGGTGGTGTTTTCCCTCATGGCTTCTCTGGGGGTTGCCATCTACTTTGTACCAATGCTAGCGGCTTCAGAGTTTTCGATTGACAGTACACAGTCCGTTGGTTCATTCAAAAGTCGTTGGACCTCGGTGACCGCCTTTCGGACAGATTTCACCTCATTATCCGGTTGGAAGAAATGGGTCTGGCTATTGTGGGGTGTCCCTCGCTTTGTTCTACACCTTGCCTTGAACTTGATTGCGATG
>CAKZLX010000347.1 GCA_937127265.1 uncultured Pseudomonadota bacterium | reverse complement strand
ATTGTTTCGTCTTCCAAAACGACATCTTGTTTATCCGTTCTGCATGCCAATAACCACAATACTGGAAGGTATTTCATTGGAAACTCCTGAGATGAAGAATATTGAGATCCAGTTTAGCAAAAGAGTACCTTTTAACGCACGATTCGTTGGAAATTGTCTGATGTCATTTGAAGTAGTCTGGAAGCATCTATTCTTTTGAGCGCAAACTAGCCTGCAATCGCATCGTCATCCGTTGCAACCATCGAGACTCGAATCTCGTAAGTCGAGCCCGCATAAGTATTTTCCGCAAGTAGACTTCAGCATGAGATCGTTGATCCTTTCCATTCTCGAAGATGCCGGTTTGGCTGATGGTGTCTAGCAGTTCGTTGCTGCGTCGATTGACCTCATTAGTAGAGATAAGCGGTTCTGGTTTGAGATCGCTGCCATCGGCGTATGGTTGGATAGACTTGGCGGCATGAGCCAGTTGATACATCACCACACCAGTGGCCATCGCTAGATTGAGTGATCCGTGTTCTTTGGTGGTGGCAATGGTATAGAGTGAATCGCAGTGAGCCAGTTCCTCTGTGGAGAGTCCAGTGCGTTCATTGCCAAAGACCAGTCCAAAACGTTCGGGTTGTTTGGTTTCAACGACTTGTGTGACAGCATCTTCCAGTTCTCCAAGTATCGGTCGATTGCTGCCAGCACGTCTGGTAAAACCGATCAGTCCTGCAAATTGACCATCTAATTCTTGGAGACTGTCGATGACTTGGATCTCTTCGAGTTTTTCAATGTATCCATTGGACATGTTGAGGAGGTCATGATCTTGTCGCCATCCAGAGGGAGGGCTGACCAATACCAGTCGGGTAAAGCCAAAGTTGGCCATGACTCTGGAAATGGAACCGATATTTCCGGGATGTTGAGGGCGGCAAAGAATGATGGTTGCAGACATGGAGACTCGGAGGTTGAGGTGTTTGGATTGATTTCTGTTAACCGTTTTGGTTGAGATTTACCGTGCACGGTTGTTTGATCAGATAAGGTTTGGAACAATTATTGGGTCCTTCATATTGTCACATAGTTGAAACGATAGAACCTTCTGCTTTGTTTTATATTGCTTGTTATAAAACAAAAGGAGGTTTTATGTTGGGTATGATTGGACTGTTGTTGGCTTGTGGTGATGCACAATATGTAGTTGAATCTGAAGGTGCGATTGATGATCTAGAAGCACTAGATTCATTTGATGAAGATAACCTCAATGCAGCTAGTGAAGTGTTGGACAACAAAATTGAAGGGGAGTTTGATTGGTTTAATCATCCTGATCGCTTTGAAGAAGATTTCGAGTACACATATACGGCATTACCATTGGGTGGAAAGATCTCCAAAACACCATGGTCTGGAGACTATTGGGCCAAGAACAAAGGTGGGATCTCTTACCGTTGGCAGACGGGCGAGAAGTTTGACTATACCCAATATGACTTTGATCAATTGAAAAATATGAGTGTGGAAGAGATTGCACTGTTGTCTCCCGCTGAAAAATATGACTTGTATGTTGGAAACTATGAGTACTCTTTGAATTCTCGTGCCATGTCTGAAGGCTCTTTAGCAGAACCAAGTTGGTCGGGGTATTGTCATGGATGGGCACCAGCATCCGATCGTTTTGAGGAACCAGAACCGATCACTCTTACCAATCCCGATGGTATAGAGATTCCATTTGGGTCTTCTGACATCAAAGCCTTATTGACCTACTTTGAGGCGGAGGTGGTTCGTTCCAGTTTTGTGGGTCACGATTGGAGTGCCAAAACGTATGGTTTGGGATCTCTCTGTACTTCAGGCTACATTCTAGATCCCGCCTGCCACGATACCAATCCTGCTACGTTTCACTTGGTATTGGCTAATCGAATTGGGATTCAAGACATTGGTTTTAATATGGATGTCGATAAAGGCTACGAAAAATGGAATCAACCAGTTTATGCTTATCGTAGTAAACTACTCACAACGCGCCCACCATCACCACAATCGATTGAAGAAACGGTGGTCGAATACATTTTGGAAACCGAAGTGCACTGGGCGATGGAGATTCATCCGACTTGGGAAACCGTTTTGTTTACTGAACAGCAAAGTAGTGCGTCTAAAACGTACACTTATAGTATCGAAGTCGATAAAGATGGTTTAATCATTGGTGGGCAATGGCTGACGTCGACCCAACAAGGGGACTATGTCAACATTCAACAGGTTTGGAACGACTTCGCTACTTTAGATGCCAATGACGATGGTCGACCCGATTTAACCGATGCTGAGGTTAATCAACAAACCTGGCAGTATTTTGAGATTCCAGATTATTTGTGGTACCAAGAAGAAATCTCTTTGGCTTATGACTTTGAAGCATTGTCCGGAATGTATGCACTGTTGGGGAATACCAGTACATCAAAAGACAGTTTGCGTGGCTATTTCGGGGCTCTTCAAGATTTGGTTCAATAATCTTTATTCACCAAAGGTGTCTACATAGTCAGCCATCGCCGCCTCAATTACCTTGTGAGCATGCTCGGCACCGTAAATCTCTTCGATTTGGGTGGTGGTGGGCTCACCGGGCTTGAGTTTGTAGGTCAAAAAGTAGTGACGCAATCGCTCAATTAACTGTTGTGGCAATTCGGCAATGTCTTTCACGTCTCCCCAAATTGGGTCATTGGCGAGCACCGCGATGATTTTATCATCAGCTTCACCACCATCGATCATTTGTAGACCACCAACTGGGTTACAGTTTAAAATCACCTCCGCACGGGTAATTGGTCGTTCACTGAGTACGCAAATATCCAAGGGGTCAAGATCACCTGCCGTCGATTTGGGAGAGAGTTTCTGGACACGATCTCCACAATAGGTACGAGGAACAAACCCATAGAGGGTAGGTGGGTGCGAGGATGTACGTTGGGGTCGATCCACTCGCAAGTAGCCAGTTTCTTTGTCGATCTCGTACTTCACTGTATCAAACGGTGTGATTTCAATATAGGCATGGACGACGTTGGGGGCGTCTGGACCGACACTCAGACCGTGCCAAGGATGTGGGCGCCAACTGTAAAATGGTTTGGGGAAACTCATAGCCTGCTCCGTCTAGATAAAATAAGAGTTTGTTTATCTATCGGGTTTGATGTGGCAACGCATCATAGAAACTGTGTTTTGGGTCCAAAATGTCGCATTGAAAGTACAATCCCTTCTGATTTATTCTCGGAGGGTGACGTGCATGGTGATCGACTCAGGACAAAGCCACAGTTGCTTTTCCTTTTGCAATTCATTCAAGGTTTCTTGAAATAGTTCTGTTGCTTGTTCACAATCTTTGCCTCGGAGATGTGAAATATCGACTGAAGCACCGTAACTGTGTGAGGAATCCACAGTGGCATTATGGTTGACTTTGCGTAGGCGTTCTTGGTCATCAATGGTTCGATAGGCTGAACTGATTACAAATTGTATACCACTCAGATTGTGTTCTTGTTGTTTCTCGGCAAATCGTTGTTCGATCATTTCCAGTTTTTGGTACAGTTTGCTATGGACAAATGGACTTCCGTAGTCCATCGATTTGACGATCCAACCATCTGTATTTTTTAAAGGAACCAGTACGCCTTTTTCTACATAGTCATCGCGTTCGGCATTGGTGTGGACTGCTTTGATGTCTTTGAGTTTGTGGGCTTGGGCACGGTGTTTGGTGGTGTAGTCATCGCGTTTGAATTTCAATACTTTGGAATTGATCTGGCAGGTGGGTGTACCGATCCTTTTGCGAATATCTGCTTTGTTTTGCGCATAGTAGCGGTATATGGTTTTGCGATAGGTATATCCGAGACCAATTGTTCCTAGACCGACCAGAACACATCCGATGGCTAGTTTTTTGGAAAAACGTTGTAACCACCATGAAGTGATCAGGAGAAGGAGTATCGATAGGAGAAGTAGGATTTTAAGTGTCATGTCTAGATCCTTGTGATGTTATACTGTTAATGCGTACTTGAAATACTGTCTGCAAGTGGAGAAATAAGATGTTGTTTTTATGGTCAATTGTCGGATGTACTGATACCAAAAATGGTACTGACAATCCTTCCAACGAAGCGTTATGCCTTCCTCTTGAAACAACGAACACCGTTACACTTTATGGACACGTTGGCGATTTAAATACCGATAGTGAAGGCTTACCGACAGGGGTGGAGGCGGTTGGTGTCAGTGGTGCAGAAGTCTGGTCTTGTGTCAACGATCAACGGGTGATCAGTGACGAGCAAGGGGACTTTGTGATGGAGGTGCCCGATCAAGAGTTCATTGCTTTTCATGTCAGTAAGGAAGGTTACATGCCTGCACGTTGGGTCGCCAGTCCTTGGATTGATGGTTTGCAACCGGTGATGGGTGAATCCTACGCAAATACCATTATGACACCTGAGTTTGCGACCACCGTTTTTGATGAGGTCGGCGTGCCGTGGGATGCCAATAAAACACTGGTGGTGGTGGATGTAGTGAACCCCGACCATGAAAATCCAGAGGGTGGTTGGGATTTGTTGGGGGCGATTGTGGAAGTGACCAGTCCTTTCGGTATTTCTTTGGTGATGGACGATGATACGCGGATGTTGGAAGAAGGCAACGCACTGTCTTACCACTCGGATGTGATCATTGTCAATGTAGACACCGGACCATTGGAGGTCGTCGTCACTCCACCCGATGATTCAGTTTGTCATTACCCTGAATACCTTTATGCTCGTGCAGGCGAACTGTTGCACGTCAGTATCTATTGTTATTACGAATAGAGACGGACTGACTTCGTTGGTTTCTAGTCACGTTGGGGTAGGTTGAAAAAAATATTGTGGTACACTGAGTGTCTGTTGGAGGTACCATGAGTATATGGTTGGTGGCATTGTATCTGGGTGTTTACGTATTTGGATTTGTAGTGAGTCTGTTGGGTGCACTGGTGTTGGAATTTTCGACCCAGCAAGAAGGCTTATCGCCCAAAGAATCTGGTTGGTTATTGGGATTGTGGTCTTTGAGTGTTGGCGTTTCTTGTGTTGGACCGTGGTGGTTGCTGTCGTTGGTCGAATACCAAGCCTCATGGATCTATCTTGCCCCGGTCACTTTTGGGGTAGGACTTTCACAAGCGGTTGCCGTAACCCCTTGGTTGAGTCCAATGGTGATGGGGTGGATGTCCTCGGAAGAATAAGGTACGATTATTCTTCAATCACACTTCGAACCAGTCGGAAACCCAGTTCGTTTCGTTGATTGGTGGCACTGTAGTTGCCTCGTTCAGCCGATCGCAGTGCTTTGGCCCAAAATGCCCAACGCCCACCCCGCACCACTTTGCTGTTACCCCCATTCCAAAAGAGAGGATCGGTGGTTAAGTCTGTAGGATAAGTGCCAAAGTCATCCTGTACCCATTCCCAAACGTTACCATGCATGTCATATAAGCCAAATCCATTGGGGGTCAGTTCTCCGACCGGTCGATGGCCAATTTCCCCCTCAAAACTGTTTAAGCAAAACCATGCTAGTGTATTGATCGAGGTGCCATCATCCAACGTCCAAGGGGTGGAACAGCCAGCATTGCCTTGTTGACCATCGGGGATGTTCCCACCACCTGTTGGCGTCCACAGTGCGGTTTGTGTACCTGCTCGGGCTGCATATTCCCATTCGGCTTCGGTGGGCAGTCGATAGCCAGAACAGGTCATGCTATCTTCAACTGGCACACACCATTCATTGTCGCAGGTATAGCAAGTATCGAGAGGAGAGATGAATTGACTGTGCCATTCCGTCAGACGATTGGCGAATCGAACGGCATCGTACCAGGAGACGGTTTCCACAGGGTGATAGGGATCCTGTAACCACGAAGGGTTTTCTCCCATCAAGTATTCGTAGAGGTTTTGGGGTGTTTCGGTGGACATCATCCAAAAGTCTTGGGTTAACCTGACTTCATGTTGTATTTCGTCCCCATCGCGGCCGATCTCATCGGATGGTGATCCCATCAGCCAAGTATGTCCAAGAGAAGCCTGCTCATCACTACGGCCATGGGTAGGCACATAGACCATTGACAACAATGCTCCATAGACATTGGCATCATAGTCACACTGCGCCAAATCACAGCCTGTATCTTCTTGATCTACTCCATCACAATTCCCATCGATACCGTCATCAGGGAGATCTTCTTGATTGGGGGCGATCAGAGGGTCGCTGTCATCACAATCGGTTCCCACCAGACTGCTGTTGGGTGTATTGAGACACAGGTATATCGCTTGGCCAGTTCCGTAGCCATCCCCATCCTCGTCAACAAAGTGTGGAACCAATCCACTTTCGTCATCTAGTTCATCATCTGAATCAATTCGTCCATCGCAGTCATTGTCGATGTTGTCGCATTGTTCTGGGTGGTCAGGATGAACTGTGGCGTTAAAATCATCACAATCCAAGTCATTGTCACTGGTTGATCGCGTATCACCATCACAAATCCAAATGGGAAGACTGGGGTTTCCAAATCCATCTCCATCAAGGTCTTGATAGACAAGTCGACCTTCCTTTTGGGTGTGGTCATTGTCATCACAGTCTGTTCCACCACTTTGCCAACTGGCGAACCCATCCCCGTCGATATCGGTGCCATCGATGGCATCACAGTTTTGGTCTTTGCCGTCGCCCACTGTATCTGTCCAAGTAGGGTCGCACTGTGAACCACAGCCCAGTAGCCACACCAACCAGATCATGGCTTGACCACCACGCGAAAGCCGACGTCACCGTTTTGATAATCCAACGAGACCGGTTCGCGTCTGGCTGCCCGTAAATCACTGGGTGGGTCTCCCCACATTCCGCCTTTTCGCACCACGGAGTCGGTTTCACCCTCAAGTGGAAAATAGGGGTTCGGTTGGATGATTGATGACATCGGACGTTGGTCGAGGTATCGATCGTTGGTCAATTCCCAAATCCCGCCGATCATATCAAAGAGACCAAAAGCATTGGGTTGGCGCATGGCTACGGGTTTGCTTCCATAGAACAGGTCGTCAGCATCACCGACGTTGTTGGCGCAAAACCACCCGTAATCCTCAAGGTATTCACCATTATTGAGTGTCCAGTCTCGACTACATCCCTCATTGGTAATGTAGGTATCATCAAGGTATCCGTCGCCCTCAATTGTCCAAAAGGGAGCATCTTCCCCAGCCCGAGCTGCATATTCCCACTCTGCTTCGGTGGGTAGTCTAAAACCAGTACATTCAAGGAAGTCTTCAACCGGTAGACACAGGTCTTGGGAATCACAAGTATAGCAAGCCGTGCGGTTGGTATTGGTGGTTTGCTGATTCCAGCGCTCGGTGAGTGCATTACAAAACTGGGCAGCTTGATGCCAAGAAACAGTGTCCACAGGGCAATCTAGGCGTTCCGAACAGAGTGGGCTGTGGTGGAACATCGATGGAGAACGCCCCATGATCACACTGTACATCTGCATCGTCACAGGGGTGTTTAACATCCACAAGTCATCTGTCAGGGAAATCTCGATACGGGTTTCCTCAGGTTCATGTGCCGGTTCAGTTGGTTCTGAACCAATCCATCCTGTACCACTGGAAATACGAGCGAAGTCGAATTGGAGGGCGTCGAACTGTAGGCTGTAATCACACAGTCCGACGGCACAAGCCGGATCCATGCAAGCATTCTCTGGGTCATCGTCATCACAATCTCGGTTATTGAGCACCCAACCATCCATGAGATCACAGGCCAGCATGCTATTGTCGATATTCCCAAAGCCATCGTTGTCGCTATCGGCAAACAGTCGAATGGTGGTCAAGGAATCCAAACTGTCATCGTCTTGATCAACTAGTTGGTCACAGTCGTTGTCTAGGCCATCACAAATTTCAGAGGCATCGGGAAATATACGAGCATCACTATCATTACAATCTCCACCTACCTCGCTGAGTTTGTTGTTTTCCAAACCCATTTCAATGTCTTCTGGACAAAGCCATACCGATTGAGAATCGTCTCCAAAGCCATCTTGATCATGGTCTAGAAAATAGGCAGTGGCTAGAATTGCCAGTTCGGTATCGTCACAATCAATACCACCAGATGCTCTGGAGGCTTGACCATCTCCATCGGCATCAATCCCATCGCGTCCATCACAATTTTGATCGATGCCGTCCCCCACAATATCTTCGGAAGTACATTCTTCAGATTGACAACCCAACCACAACCAAGAGAAGAACAGCATTTATTCAATTTCCATAAACTCCCCATCAATGCAAGATAGGGGTTTGTCCATTGGGTAGGCAACCACAGCGGTGGTACACATCTCGGCAGGAAAACCAAGTATTTGATCGGTGGGGTTGTTCCATTCACAGTAAGTGCGAAAAATATCACCTTGTTCGACTTCCAATTCACCGACATCTAAGTTGGTAATTACCGGAAAGTAAGGGTGTACACCGCCATCCCATTCTTCGACCCGATAGATTTCGGTAGTGGTACCATCTTTTTTGATGTGCTCGACCCAAAACTTGGTTCCTGTGGAGTGCATGTGTCCCGATAAACTCAAGACGGTAACATCAAATGGCCACTCACAATCAAAGTCGTCTTCATACCAGCCGGGGGTGACCGTTGGGGGACCAGAGTCAAATTGGGCGGAACCAGCATAAAAATCCAGTTCATCATCGGGTAGTACACCAAGATTTACGGCGTTGTTGGCAATCAGGGTTTTACCTGTGGAATTGACATAGTGCATTTCCAAGACCCATTTTTGATTTTGACGGAGTTTCATTCCGATGCCAGGCGGTAGATCCAGCCAGTTGCCATCCATCCCCTCATAGGCTTCAATTCCAGCGGCTTCAAATAGTGGTACAAAATCAGCCATTTCCGAGCCATCAGCCAAATAGTTACAGTCAACCAATTCACCATCGACCATCTCCGAATTGCTCACTTTCAATTGGTTGTGGTGAGAAAAGGCATCGGCTTGAAAGACTTCCATGTAGTCAATGCCAACAGTCGGACCGGTATATTGACCAAAGTAGCAATAAATGATTTCGCTGTAGGGTGGTACTTCAAAGGGAGGTGATTCGATTTGTATACCACCTTCAGGAGGGTCGGGAAACTGCTGTCGAGCATCGACATAAAACTCTGGGTCATATTGCGGTGGACGTTCTTTATCTGCTGTACAGGCGATCCACAAAGCGATCCACATGAAACCTCCAAGTCTATTCTCTTTTAGAATAGCATAATTTTCAGTGTGCTTCCAACCAACAGTTTCGGCAAGATAGGTTAGGGATTGGGATGGATGAGGGCTTTGAGGCGGGAAAAGTATTGATCCATCGCTAAAAAGTTGTGGTAGACAGGGGCGTCAAAGATTTCCAATTTTTCGTTCATGTAAGTGGCATTCATCGAGGTTTTAAATCGAACTTCACGGTGTTCAAAACTGTATTCAAAATTGCCAATCATCAATCCGTCGTTGAGTTCAGCCACCAATCGCAACAGGTCTTGCTCTTTGTGTTCTGGGCAAGGATGAGGGAACAGCGAATAAATCAAGACGATAGGCTGCTCAGGATGACACTGGATAAAGGTGTTCCATTTACCGTGGTGACCTTGAAATTGGGTACAAATCAAGTTGGGGTCGTTGGTGGCGAAAATCGGCCAGTTTTTATAAGTCAAAAAAGCGGCGGCGGTGTCTTTGAGGTTGATCATCAGTCTATCCGAGGAGTACAGGGGTTGAGTCGCGTTGCCAGCAATGTAGGCTATTCAAGTCTAGTGTGCAATGTTGTGCACAATGCTCGATAAGGTTTCGGTGCCTTTGCGGGCTTTGGTGGCAATGCTATCTGGGTTTGCACCAAAGGCATCGAATAGCGATTGGATGACATGTAGGGCGTGAGTCCCTTGTAAGGTAGAGGTTGCCAAGGCAATGTCGCTTAGAAAGTTGGCAAAGGAACCATCTTGTTGCAAGGAGGTGAGTGCATCTTCGTTGCCTTGTTGTAGATTTTGCAACAACGTATGGAAGGCATCTTGTTGTTGAATGTCCATCGAGGCGCGCATTTTGAATTCGGCGATGAGGTTGAGGTACTCAATGTTTCCATCGTGGTTGAAGATTTCCGACCAAACCAAACCCAAAAGTTTGTCACGTTGAACAGGATCTCCCAGCACGATGTCAACCCTCTCGGGGTGCTTTTCAATCCAAGCCAAGACATTTTGATTGGGGATATCAATCTGCTGGGCGGCATCGGGGTCTAGTGGGTCAAAGCCTTTTTCTCGAATCTCTTTGCGTTCAGTGTCCGAGATGTCCTTTCGCAATTGCAACTCTTGTTTGAGAATGTTCAGTTCCAGTCTCCAACGACGAAAATAAACCTTGTCAATCTCCGGAGAGAAATGCTTGGAGAGTAAGGACATGTCTTGTTCAATTCGTCCCAATAATGAGTCCAAAACCCAATCAATGGCAGTTTGTCCTTCTTCGATGTCGACTTGTGGGGTTTGGGTCATCGCCCAGTATCGCAATTGTCGGATGACGCCCAACAAGAATACCTTTGCCAGTTCGGTAGTGGCTGGGTTTCGGATGGCATCATTGTAAAAACGTAGATTGTTTTGAACATCTTTGAGAATAGTCGTGGGTACACAATCTTTCATGTTGCTCATGAACTCGGAATCCAAAGGCATGGCGGGTAATTGCTTTTCCCGAGTACGGACACCGATATCGTCATCTTCATCGTTGACCAACATGTCCTTTTCCATGTCTTCGGTGACCACTCGTTCGACAATCGGAGTTTCTACAGCCTTTCTTTGGAGAGGTTCTTTGATGTAGTCTTGGACGAAGTCTTCTCGCCATTGAATGGTGGTATCGGCATCGTCAAACGGACGTTCTTTTTCTTCTTTTTTGCGTTTCTTGAGTTTTAAGTTACGACCCATGATTGTCCTCGTGTTCTCTCTACCCTAACTGATTTCTCAAAAAGAGACGTTTCCAGTGAGGGTGAGGTGTCCATTTTCAACATCGGAACTGATGTTCGACAAGGTTACACCAGAAAAAGATGGCAGTGGGATTTCACTGATGGCATCGGTAAACGTGGGCAATAACATTGGTATGATAGCGCCCAAGAGGGTTTCGGTACCTCGTGCACCTTCCAGAGGATAGACCACATCAAAATAGGTCTCCGGTTCGCCAACGGTGGCTAAAATAGAGGTTGCGGTCACACTCATATCAATCGGAGCAAAAATGTGGGTATAAATCTCCAATCGAATATCCCCACCTGAATAGGGACCGTTGTGAACCGCCAAATAGAGTTCACCCAGTTCCAAGTCCAAAGAACCACTGGGATCATAGGTGACCACCGGTGGCAGAAGGGGTTCGATGGTGATCCGTAAATCTGAAGAGTTAGGGAACAAGACCTCAATGTCTCCTGCGGATACACCCAATTCAGTGAGGCTCAACTCTTGGGAAATGAAGCCTGCTCCCCATACTTGATAGAGCAGTTGGTTGATGACATCAGTGGACAGTGCGATGTTGTAGCCAGAATTGCTGGGAAAAGAGG
>CAKZLX010000346.1 GCA_937127265.1 uncultured Pseudomonadota bacterium | reverse complement strand
GATGACTGCGACGGTACCGTGGATGAAGACCCTTTAAACCCTCCAACTTGGTATTACGACATCGATGGTGATGGTTTTGGTAGTTCATTCATCATCAATCAGGAGTGTACTCCTCCTGCCGGATATATTGCCGACAACACAGACTGCGACGACACCAACACCAGCATCTACCCCGGTGCACCTGAATACTGTAATGATGTCGACAACGACTGCAATGGATTGATTGACGACAATGCTTTGGATGCACAAGTCTGGTATGCCGACATCGATCGCGATGATTATGGCAATCCCAATGACATCCTTGTCCAATGCGACCAACCCTTCGATTATATTTTAACAGTTGGAGATTGTGACGATACGCGGGATGAAGCCTATCCAGGTGCACCTGAACTCTGTAATGGACTGGATGAAAATTGTGATGGTCAAATCGATGACAATACGATTGATGCCCTCACCTACTTCGCCGATACCGATGGTGATGGTTTTGGTGACCCTGATGTCACCTTTGAAGAATGTCAAGCGCCAAGTGGCTATGTGTTGGACGATACCGATTGTGACGACACGGACTCATCCGTGTATCCAAATGCCCCAGAGTTTTGTGATGGGGTAGATCAAGACTGCAAAGGTATGAACTTCTACGAAGAAGATTTGAACAATGATGGTTTGTTGGCATGCGAACAATCCATTTGGATGCGCAACAGCAGTCAAAACCCTATCAACCCGATGGGCAATGGCTCACAAGCCGGTACGCTCTTGATGAATCGTGGTGTTGACATCGATCAATACAACCACGCTAACAACTTTGTCACGGTATCGTTGTTGCAAGACTATGGCTTATATGTCCATCACGGTCGAAATCCAGATGGAGCTATCCGCGCCTACACCAACGCTGAAGCTGGTGCCTTGGACGCTTGGGTTTCTAGTGGTGGTCGCTTTCTCTACATTGGGTTCCACAACGAAAGCAATTGTGACATTGCCGACTCGTTGCCCGCATCGTTTGGACTCTCCTGCACTGTCAGCAATGGTAACTGGTCGGGTAACGTCGCTTCATTCATTCCCCATCCCGTAACCAATGGTCTCCAAGATATCGCTGGTACTGGTGGAGATTATTGGTCAACCCAAAGCCCCGCACAAACACTGGCCCAAATCAATGGGAAACCGTTTGTGATGGTCTCGAATGTAGGAGAAGGCAAAGTAGTTGTGGTGGGCAATCAATACCCCTTTGACAATGCCGGACAAGCCTATACCATCAACTATGGAGACAACATGATGTTGGTGGAAAACATCTGGGACTGGTTGCTCGAATGACCCGAATCTTGAACCCGTTTGTGATGGGTTGAATCTCATGTCGACACCGAAACCCAGACTGTTGCTTACTGGTGCTTCTAGTTTTTTAGGTGCGCAGGTCTTGTTACAACTGGAAAAACAGTTTGAAGTGATTGGTCTGTACCATCAAACACCACTGACCTTTACCAGTGCACCCTCTCATCAAGTTGATTTAACAGCACCCAATGCCCTTCAATCGCTACAACAACTCAATGTTGATTGGGTGATTCATCTGGCTGGGAAAATTCAATCTAGCTCTTCGATGTCAGCCACCGAAACCAACCGTAAGATGCTCGATAGCGTACTTGCCCTCAACAAACCCATCGTCTATGCTTCAAGTACCGCAGTCCACTGGAACTACGACATCCCCTATGTCCATATACGACGTCAAGACGAACAACGAATTCAAGATTCCGGATTGCCCTATATCATCATTCGTCCCTGCGCCCCCTATGGCCCCAAGATTCCAAACCACACACCCAAGCATAAAGAATCTTTTCAAACCTTGGTCCAGTGGATTCAACATGCACCCTTCATTCCAGTCATTGGTGATGGACGGTATTTGCGACAACCAATCCACGCCTTTGATTTTGCCGCTTTGATTGCTCATTGTATTCAACACCACGACATCAATATCTGTTTCGATGCAGCGGGTGGCAGTGTACACACCTTTGACGAGATTATTCGAGTCATTCAACGAAAACTCCATCGGCATCGTCCAATCATGCATGTTCCCAAAAGGCTTGCCACACTTGGAGCGCGAATGTTTGGCAATTTAGAACCCAGTTTGGTTCGGGCAATCGACTCATCGGAATCCTTTGATGTAAGTGATATCCAACAAAGAATCCCACTGCGAACATTTGAAGAAGGATGTTGGGATCTGTTATTTGACTAATCGCCACAAAAATCCAATCCCACAATCTTTACAAAGTGGATACAAGTGAAACAGTATTCACCAAGGAAGGACACAATGACACTGGTATGGACATGGCTAATTGGGACAGCATTTGCAGATACCTCCACCGAAGACCCGCACATTTGGCTCGAAGATATCGAAGGAACTGAAGCCCTAGAATGGGTAACCAATCAAAATCAACAAACGATTGCCTCTGTTGCCCAAGCCGATGATTTTAAAGACTTACAAGGACGTCTCAAAGACATCTATGATTCCAAAGATCGAATCCCTTATGTTAGTAAACAAGGGGACTTTTATTACAACTTTTGGCAAGACACAGACCATCCTCGAGGGGTTTGGCGCCGCACCTCACTGGAATCCTATCAAACAGATGAACCCACTTGGGAGACAATTTTAGACTTGGATGCCCTATCGGAAGCCGAAAATGAGAATTGGGTGTGGCACGGGGCCGACTGCCTGTTTCCAGCAGAAACGCTTTGTATGATCGCTTTATCGCGTGGTGGTGCAGATGCCGACGTCAAACGAGAATTCGATACCGAAAGCAAGTCCTTTGTGGAAGATGGATTCTTTCTCCCCGAAGCCAAAAGTGAAATCAGTTGGGTCGATACCAACACCTTATTGGTCGCTACCGACTTCGGCGAAGGTTCATTAACCGATTCTGGCTATCCAAAAATCACCAAACGATGGTCTCGTGGAACTGAACTTGCATCGGCAGAAACACTCTTCGAAGGTCAGCAAGAGGATGTCTGGATTGGCGCCTACTATGACCCTCAACCTGAGTTTGAACGCACCATCGTTTATCAGGGACTCACTTTCTATTCCAACAAGATGTTCATCCAAGGCAAAAAGGGATTGAAAGAAATCGAGAAACAAGATTCGGCAAACGCTTCGATTTGGAAAGATACACTGCTGTTGGAATTACGAGAAAATTGGACGGTCAAAGGGGTTACCTATCCTGCGGGCTCTTTATTGGCGGCTCCTTTCTCCAAGTGGATGCGTGGTAAAAAGAAAATATCGGTACTTTTTACCCCTGATGAATCCAGTTCATTGGCTCGCTTTTCCACCACCAAAGATCACGTTCTGTTGACCATTTTACGAGATGTCAAAACGGAAATTGAAGTCTGGACCCCCACCCGTAAAGCTTGGCTTCACAAAGAACTCACCGGTGTACCCAGCATGGGACAATTGCGGATCACGCCTGTTGATGGCTATGATGACAACACCTATTGGCTCACTGTACGCGACTATATCACCCCCAACACCTTATACATTGGTGATGTCGAGACAAAGACCACAACCCAACTCAAAAAATTACCAGACTTTTTTGATGCTAGCAATATGGTTGTCAACCAACACTTTGCCACTAGCAAAGACGGAACCAAAGTCCCTTATTTTGAAGTTTCAGCATCTGACATGCGGTTGGATGGAGAAAATCCCACCTTGTTGTATGGCTATGGTGGATTTGAAGTTTCTCTATTGCCCAATTATTCAGCATCAGTCGGTACTGCATGGCTATCCAAAGGTGGGGTCTATGTAGTGGCCAACATTCGGGGTGGTGGAGAATATGGTCCCAAATGGCATCAAGCCGCCCTCAAAAAGAATCGCCATCGAGCCTATGAAGATTTTGCGGCTGTCGGCAAGGACTTGGTGGGTCGCGGGGTCACCAAACCTTCCAAACTAGGTATTCAAGGCGGGTCAAACGGTGGGTTGCTGATGGGGAACATGTATACCTTGTACCCTGATCACTGGGGGGCTATCGTCTGTCAAGTACCCCTATTGGACATGAAGCGATACACAAAACTCTTGGCTGGGGCCTCATGGGCTGGAGAGTATGGAGACCCTGATGTACCTGAAGAATGGGACTATATTCAAACGTTCTCACCCTATCACAACTTTGATGAGTTCAAAACCCATCCTCCAATGCTGATTACCACCTCCACACGTGATGATCGTGTACATCCTGGACATGCCCGCAAGATGACTGCCCTCTTGCAAGAAGCCAACAAAGACGTCTTGTACTATGAAAACATGGAAGGTGGACACGGTGGTAGTGCCAACAATGAACAAGCTTCTTTCATGAACACCCTCGCCTATTCGTTTTTGTGGAACACCTTAACCACCGAAAAACCCAGCACTGAAGAACAACAAAAATCCATCGATGCGATGCCAGAGTAGGCTCCTATGCTATCCAAACAACACACGGTTGACGACTTTTTACGAGACGGATGTGGACGATGTGACAAATTTCAAACCCCAACCTGTTATGTTCACCTATGAGCCGAGGTCCTCAAGGAAACACGAACCCTATTGACAAATCATGGTTTGAGCGAAGCCATAAAATGGGGTCAGCCCTGTTTTACTTGGCATCAAAAAACAGTCGTTTTGATGAGTGCTCGCCAGCAATTTGTATCGCTGAGTTTCTTCAAAGGTGTGCTTCTCAAAGACCCCCAATCTCTATTGCTCACCCAAGGCGAACACAGTCACATCGCCCGAATCTTCAACATCGATAGCACTGAGCATCTACACAGTCATCAACAACAACTCCTCTCTTGGCTCGAAGAAAGTAAATTGGCAATCACCACCAAGACCCCCTTACCGAAACGAGCTCAACTGGATTACCCCACTGAACTCGACGCTATCTTTCTAACGGACCCCCACTACAAAAAGGCTTTCGCCAAACTCACTCCCGGTCGACAACGGGGATATCTGATTCACTTTTCCAGTGGTAAAAAGTCAAGTACCCGCAGTTCACGTATTCAAAAATGCCGTGCAAAAATCATGGCTGGTAAGGGCTGGAACGAACGATAACTCAACAGGGATGCTCGAGATCTGCATCGACAGGCTTCTTGGTACGCGTAACCGGTATCGGCCAAACAACCGTCTTGTCTAGGATTCCTTGTACCTGTTTATGAAACTGACGAAAGTCTCCACTGGCATTACTTAAATGCTCCATCGCTTTTTGGTATATCACTTCGGCATCCCCTTGTTGATTAATCAAACATTCTAGATTTCTGCCTGCATACAACAGTTCCAGATGCACTTCACGCTCCCATAAATACAACTCTTCACCAAAAATACTTTCGATATCCAACCGATAATTTCCACGTTCAACATTGTAATCGCGTATCATTTGACGATAGGCAACCAGTTCGGTTTCAAGTCGTTGTGGTTCTGGCTGGTTACCATCCTTAAATTGTTGTATAAAATGGGTCATGTCAAAGTGACGTTTGGAAAAACTATCCTTCATCGATTCAATTACCTCACGAGACAACTCTGCTTTCATGGCAGGGTGATTCTGTGGTGTACGATTGTTTAGCCACAAGAATCCACCTGCAATCACCAACAAACAACACAATCCGGTCAGCGCAAGCAACATCCGATTAAAAGGCGTTTTGGTTTGTGACTCTATCGGTTCTGACTGGCTAGCCAATCCGTTGTCATATTCTTTAATATACCAATCCAAGACCTCAATCAGTGCCAGTAAGGCGATTTGACAATGGCTTTGGGTCAATTTATCTTGTTGATAATGAGAACCGGGACTGGTTGTACTCTGAATACTCCGCAAATGAGAATGTATCGGGGCTGGAAGGACTTTGGCTGCTCGCAATGGTCCCAACATCCGTTCCAATGTTGGCTCTTTATCACCCCAAGTCACGGCATGTTCTTTACACAAATAAGTACAGACCCCCTCTGAAATATAGCGAATCTTGTTGAGTTGGGCTTGGGGGTCTTGAAAACCATGCAATTGCTTGAGTACATTCAAGTCATTGGAAAAATGATCTAATTTGTCTTCTAGATCATCTAAGCGCTCTAATAAATCTTCCATCATCACTCCATTAAAGATACCATATATTGATCATACACTATTGAATGGTCACACTGGCTGTTTTGGTCGTCGCAGATCCATATTCATCAGAGACCGTAACCGAACAACTGAGCGAATCGCCAGGAGATACAGGTGCAGTGGACAAATCAACACTGGACTGGGTTTCATCACTGACCATTGGGGTGATGGACTGGTTGCCAGTTCGGGTTCTCCATCGATATTGAACGTCCAAAGTTCCACCATCAAGATCTTGATAAGTCGGTATACACTTGAGAATATCTTCTTTGCCTGGATTGGTCGGTACCATTTCTATATCCAAAATTTCTGGCGTCGCATTGTAGACGATGGGTACCGTTTGTTGGTCGCTCAATCCATCTTCGGCTTCTGCTTTCAAGGTGATCTGGTGCTCTCCAAAAGTCGTAAGATTGGGCACCCAACTGACTGAACCATCATTGGCGGGCTGACCTGTCACCAATACCCCTTCGATATCAGAACTCCACTGTACGGTAAGCGGTGATGCCCCCTCATGCTTGGCTGTTCCTGTAAAGACAACGTTCTCAAAAGAAGTAAATACACTATTTGGTTGTGGGCTTTCAATCTCGACCATCGGTGCGTAGACCACTTCTAGATCGAACTTCTCCATACAACTGTTGGCATCCAGATCAGTTGCCGTCACACTCAAGGTGTGCACACCAACTTCTTCGAATGAATAGGGCAACATCGCAAAACCAGTGTCGTCTGGCACCACCGAACCCAACTCGCCATCAACGTTGCTCTCCCAAGTAACCGTCAACTCTGACATCGGCGTATCAAAATCTTCAACCACCATCGAGAGTTCAACTGGACGTTGATAAGGTACTTTTGAGTCGTTTTCAGGCAATACCGTTGTACATTCTGGTGAACTGGCTGAATTCTCGACAACAATCGCAATGGTTTCTGTCGCCGTCAAGCCACCACTGTCTT
>CAKZLX010000345.1 GCA_937127265.1 uncultured Pseudomonadota bacterium | reverse complement strand
ATTCACAACTACAGACTTTGAGGTGATTGGCGATCTTGCGAGCGAACAGGCTGCGGGTTTCGACAGCATTGTTTTGAACATACAAACTTTGCTGGGCACGTTGAATCATCCGTTGTTGATGATGACGTCGTATGGAACGTTTGAGGCGTCGATGCCAAATGGCTTTGCGCATATTGTCTCCTGTGCTATCCCAGAAACGAATACCCTTTCGATTATCGGATGCCTTTTGCACCATGGTGTAATAAAGGCCGTACCGATATCCCCTCTGTCGAACTCGCCAAGTTGAGAGCACAATGTTAGAAAGCAAGGCGGAGTCACCATGAGCCAAACAATTGAAATCATCGAAGAAACCAAGGGATGGATTGCGGTCAATAAACCCTCGGGGCTATCGGTTCACAATGCCGAAGATCAAACCAACTTGCTACTGATTCTTGAAGAGCATTTGGGTTGTACACTGCATGCAGCCCACAGGCTCGACAGTCCCACCAGCGGAGTTCTTTTGTTGGGCAAAGCCCCCCAAAGTACCCACCTACTTCAACAGGCACTCCAATCGGCAACCAAGGAGTATACGGCTGTACTTCGAGGACAAATAACCCCCGCAGAAGGTACTTGGAACTGGTCACTGACCAATAAAAGTGAAGGCTTTCGCAATCCTCGTGGACGCGCCTCCGAGCGAGTGAAAGCCCGTACCCGCTATCAAACAATCCAATTCAACCAGTATCTCACCATGGTCAAGGTACATTTGGACACCGGACGACAACACCAAATTCGTAAACATGCACTGCTCGCCAAACATCCTGTGGTTGGCGATACTCGGTATGGAGATAAACGATATAATCGTAGTATCCAACGCCGCTACGGCATTGACCAACTGTGCTTGTGTGCCAATCGATTAGACGTGGTCTTGGAAGGACAACCATACAGTTTCGAAGCCCCCTTGCCCCCATCGTGGTCTAAATTCTTTGCGTCATCCTAAGAGGCCTACACAGAAAGCAATAGTTCATAACAGAAGTATGGATACTCTTTTTTGTATGGTAAAAATACAGAACCCAGATTGGTATATCCTCGCTGTTGATAAAACCGTTGATTGCGTAGATTTTGACTAAATGTATCGAGTCGGATGGCATTATAATGATGTTCTCGTGCCCATCTCTCCGCAAAGTCCATCAGTCGACGGGCTATTCCCTCCCCTTGTCGATCCGGACGTACAGCCAAACGATGAACCACGATGTTCTTGTCGTTTTCACTGGTCGACCAACGGATGGCTGAATATTCTGCATCCTGGGATTCATTCAGTACCACCACACCCAACACCTCCCCCGCTTCACGATAAGCGAACAAGGTTTGACTTTGAATATCCTGCAGTAGAACAGACCGATCTGGATAGTTCTCATCCCACTGATCGATCCCATTTTCTCGCATGTGTTGACCACACCATCGGGTCAGTTGCAAAATGATATCTACTTCATCCACTCGCCCAACAGAAATCATATTCACCTCAATGTTTTACATTCGTTTGTTCATCAACACAGTACATCTCTATGCAGTAGAAACTGCGATTAGGGCAACCGCAGCCATTTCTTCTACATGAAGTAAACCTATCACAAGAGAGAGTACTCTTTCCTGCAAACCTTGCTCTTCAGGAAACCCTTCTCACAACACCAAATTCAGTGCCCGTTGCAACCGAACCTGACGACTGCCCACATGTATCGCTTGGTAGTATTGCATCAAAGTGGTACTCGCCCATTCCAATTGTAAATCCGATGCAGCCAATAAAGCAGAGACCAATCGTAGGTTTGGCGCAAAAACTGACACTGTGGACTCAACAATTGACTCACCTCCGCATATCTTTCTTCCAACGCACTCACATTGACATAATGGAGTACGATTTTCCAATCTAAACTAACCGAGCAATTCTCGAGTATAATAGCAACAGTCTATACATCACTATGGAGTCTGACGATGTTCTC
>CAKZLX010000344.1 GCA_937127265.1 uncultured Pseudomonadota bacterium | reverse complement strand
TTGTTCCTCAAAATAGATTGGCAACCGATTGGTATCGCCGACCACTGTTTGTTGAACAATTACAGAATACACACAGTCGTCGGTTTACACTTGGTGAAGAAGTCTTTCAAGTACAGATTGTACAGTTGTCCGATACCGAAGAACTGTTGAGTGTTGAAGATGTGACCCGTTTACAAGAGTTAGAGCAAACCATTGCCAAAGAAGAACAATTGGCGATTGTTGGTCGATTGTCTGCTTCCCTTGCCCACGAGATTCGCAATCCGATTGCCAGTTTGTCAGGTGCTGTACAATTGTTGGCCGAACAAAAAGAAAGTCGCTTGCACACCATCATTTTACGAGAAGTCAATCGCATCAATGAATTGGTAAACTTGTTTCTACAATCAGCACGTTCTCAACAACTGCAATTGCGTACCCAACCAC
Organism: uncultured Pseudomonadota bacterium; assembly: GCA_937127265.1. Taxonomy (GTDB): domain Bacteria; phylum Myxococcota_A; class UBA796; order UBA796; family UBA796; genus CAJWHX01. Next base: position 1,550 of record CAKZLX010000344.1, on the reverse strand, counting down.
TTGTTCCCAGTATTCAAGAGATTATCGAGGCACTCAAACACGATCAGCGCGCGCAAAAAACAACTATTGTGTTCACAGAACAAGACCACACCAGTGTCGAAGTCGATAGCGCTAAATTTCGGCAGATTATCTGGAATATCCTTTTGAATGCTATTCAGGCGGGGGAGGCTACCGAGGTGAATATCGTTACAACCTGTACAGCAGGTGTATATCTGGTCCGTGTGTCTGACAATGGAGTTGGTATATCATCGGAGCATTTGGCGAAGATTACCGATCCATTTTTCACCACTCGCGCTGGCGGTACGGGTTTAGGTCTTTTTGTGGTACAACAAATCATCGATGCCCATCATGGTACACTGGTTATCGAGAGTACAGTGGGGGTCGGCACAGTTGTTGAAGTGTCCTTCCCATGTCAGCAAGCAGTGGAGAAAACATGAGTATGACCAAACTATTAATTGTCGACGATGAATTGTCGATGCGCGAACTGTTAGCCATTTTGTTTGAAACAGACGGTTTTGAAGTGCAAACAGCTGCTGATGTTTCAATTGCGCAAGAAAAGATCCAACAATGGATGCCCGATGTGATCCTTTCGGATTTAAATTTACCAGGTGAATCTGGCCTCGATTTATTACGTTGGGTCAAAAAACGTCACCCTGATACTATCTTTGTGATGATTACTGCTTTTGGCTCCAACCAATCAGCAGTCGAGGCATTAAAACTGGGTGCGGCCAATTATGTTCTTAAACCTTTCAATAACGACGAACTAAGACTAGTAGTATCTCGTGCCTTAGGGGTGCGTAATCTTGAACAAGAGAACGCACGGTTAAAGAAAAGCCCAACCAGTTCATTGCATTTCGGTCTTTTTGTGGGAGATTCTCCAGCGATGTTGGAAGTGTATGCCATGATTCGTAGAATCGCCCGTTCACGCATCAATTGTATGATTCTTGGAGATTCTGGAACGGGTAAAGAAATGGTAGCTCGTGCAATACACAACACTGGTGATCGTGCGGAACATCCCTTTGTAACCATCAATTGCGGCGCAATACCAGAAAATCTGGTGGAAAGTGAATTGTTTGGTCATGTCAAAGGTGCTTTTACCAATGCTTATCGCGATAAGATGGGGCTTTTGGAGGTCGCTCATCAAGGAACGGTCTTTTTGGATGAGGTAGATGCGCTTCCATTATCCACACAAGTCAAGTTGTTGCGGGTCATTCAAGATAAGTCGATTCAACCGGTAGGGGGCGTGGATGCCAGAGTGGTTGATGTGCGGTTTATTTGCGCAACCAACGCTGATATTGAACAGTTGGTACAGGAGGGAGCCTTCCGAGAAGACCTTTTTTACCGGTTGAATGTTGTTGAGGTTCACTTGCCGACATTGCGCGAGCGCCCACAAGATATAGAACCCTTGGTGTATCATTTTATTCATCGCTTTTCCACTGAATATGGCAAACAAATCCTTGGTGTATCACCTCAATTCATGCAGGCGTTACGAGGCTGGACCTACCCAGGAAATGTTCGCGAGTTGCAAAATGCGATGGAGAGGGCGGTGG
>CAKZLX010000343.1 GCA_937127265.1 uncultured Pseudomonadota bacterium | reverse complement strand
ACAAAGCCTGCTGTGAGCGGTACACCAATCATTCCTAGACCACCCAAGACAAAGGCAAAGGAGGTATAGGGCATGGTCTTACCAACACCTTTCAAATCAGATAGATTAACCGATTGATACCGATAGAACATACATCCCACAGCCATGAACAACCCCCCTTTCATCAAGGCATGGTTGAAGAGATGAATCAAACCACCCGTCAAACCATCTAGATTGTTCATTGACAAACCAAGCACCATATATCCAATCTGAGCAACCGAGGAGAAGGCCAAGATCTTCTTGACGTTTTGTTGCTTGATGGCGTTAAATGAACCCAGAAAAATGGCCACCAAGGCCATTGGACCAATCAGCACTTTCAATTGTAAAGCCTGCGCTGCCAATGCCGCACCAAACAAGGTGTACATCGCTCGCAACAACACGTAATAGGAAACCTTAGTGGCCGTTGAAGAAAGAAAAGCCGACACCACATTGGGGGCATGGGTATAGATATTGGGCAACCACATGTGCACAGGAAACAGAGCCAATTTAATCGATGTACCCACCGTAATAAAAGCAAATGCCGCACGCACTGTTGACGTATCAGACAATGGTGGTAACTTCTCGGACAGTTCTGCCATATTGAGGGTCCCAGTCATCATGTAGAGAAAACCAATTCCCAACAAAATAAAGGTTCCACCAATCGTTCCCATGATCAAATAGCGATACGCCGCCAAGGATGCACGGGGTGGCTTTCCAGGCTTATCTCCCATGGCAACCAATGCATAGGTTGATAACGATGAGATTTCCAAAAACACAAAGATGTTGAAAGCATCCCCTGTGGCAACAATCCCCAACAACCCTGTCAGACAAAGCACCAACGCCGCGTAGAAGTAATGCAGTTTGGATTCCACAATCTCCTGTTGGATACTGTGAAAGGCATAGGGAAATACAAAGGCTGACACTGCTGAGACAATGGTTAAAATATACGCATTGGCAATGTCGATATGATAAACAATACCAACGTGACGTGGCCAGTTTCCAATCGCATAGTTAATCGGACCACTTTCTTTGACTGTACTAAGCAATTCAATCGAAGTATACAAACTAAAGAAAGCCACCGCGGTTGCCAACAACCAAGCCAAATGCTTGTTGCGAAACAAAACGATAAGTGGCGCTACCATCAAGGGTACAACTACCTGCAAAACAGGAAGGTGTTGAGACCATTCAATCATGATTGCACCTCTGCCTGTTCTTCTTTTTGTAATCGAGACTCAATCGCATCCACCAAATCTTCTTCAATGGTGTCATAGTATTCACGAATACGAACGACCAACGCCAATGCCAACGCTGTGGTCGCTACACCAACAACGATCGCCGTGAGCATTAAGACATGTGGCAAAGGATTGGAGTATACTGTAGATTCGGTGGTGGTCATTGCCTGCGTGGTGTCATTTTGAGGACTATGTGTACCAGTACTGTGCGTGTCATCGGTACTCGCCAAAGCAACCTCCGAACCTGTCTGCAACATACCATGATCACCTTCACCATGATCGTCTTCATGGCTATCTGTGTGGTGTGGCAAGTCTTCATCCAACAAAATGGGGGCTGTACCGTGTTCAACCCGCCCCATCGAAACGTAGAACATAATGACGGATACTTGAAAGATGTTGAGACCAATGACCGATTTGATCATGTTTCCTTTGGCCAACACCAAGTACAACCCTGTCATCATCAAAAAGATAACCAGTCCATAATTGTAGACCCCTTCTCCAGACATTGCTGTTGTAGAGGTTGCCGCTAGCAAACTATTCATTCTGCCTCCTTTCCGCGAAGGGCAAACTTGTAAAAGATCATCAACATCGCAGAGAACACCGTGACACCGACACCCAGTTCGACCAGTAAAATTCCCAGATGTTGACCATGAGCAGGATGTTCTGGATCCAATGCATTGTATTCGAGGAAATTACCGCCTTTGAACAAACACCACACACCCACAGCCGCGTAAAGCAATACACCCAGAGGTATCAATTTCTCCACGACATCGGCAGAGGCGGCGTTTTGAGCAGACCGAACAGTTCCTGCCAGTGCATGTAGAATGTAGGCGGCGGCAAACATAACCCCCGCTTGAAAACCACCACCAGGACCAAAGTCACCATGAAACTGTACATAGAGGGCAAACAATAAAATGTAAGGAATCAACATTTTTGCACCAACCTCAATGATCGGATCAGGAGATACTGCCAGTTCACGTTCTTCGTCTTTGGGCCGACCCAACAACATCATCACAGCAACAGCTGCTGTCAGCACTACGGTGGTTTCACCCAAGGTGTCATAGCCTCGATAGGATGCCAATACAGTGGTCACAATGTTAGGAATATGACTGTCATCATAGGATTGATTCAAATAATGATCGGCGGTTAAACTTTGGTGGATATAGGCATTTGGATCACCAAAGTGCGGCATATCTTGTGTAGCGTACAACAACACACCACCACAGATCACCGAAATCAGCAATGGAAATACCGCCACCTGATTGTTGTGTGTTTCTTTGTCTGCCGTCAAATGCAAGACCATCAGCATCAAGACCGTACTAATCCCCGCTCCAACAGCTGCTTCGGTGAATGCTACGTCTACTGCATCCATCAAAACAAATAAACTCGCTGACAGTAAAGAAAAGATTCCTGACAACATGACTGCGGCAAATAAAGATCGTAAACGACCGATGGCAACCGCGACGACCACCAATAAGAAGAAAAACACCAAGGTAATGGTAGAAACAAATGTCATGACTGTCCTCCCTGCTTATCGGTAGTGGATTGCTCAGTCTCTTCGCGTTCGTCACTCGGAATCCATTCCACACCACCTTCCAACAATTCTCGTTGGTCGGCAACACCATGAATGCCAAACGGCAAATCTGCTACATCATCTAGTGGTGGTGCACCTTTTCCACCCAATCCTTTGCGATAAGCTGAACGGGTCAAGGCATGTCCTGCAATCGGAGATGTAACAAATAGAAATACGCCAATGCTGACCAATTTAACAACAACTAGAAGGTTGAATTTTAAAGAGGCATCCATTCCGAAGGTGAAAATAACCATCCCCAAAACACACAACAGTGCACCTAAAGTATCGGTAATACTGGCACCATGTGTTCTGGCGAAAAAGTTTGGCAAGCGCAATAGTCCGATGGCTCCAAACATACAAACGAAGGTACCCATTAACAATACCACTGCACCAACAATCTGCAAAATCATACGACATCCTCCTGTGGCTCAGGGCTTTCATCAAAATCAGAATACCGAAGAATCGCAATGGTAGTGATAAAGTTCATCAGTGCATACACCAATGCGATATCGAGAAAAGCCGGTCGACCCGCTAAATACCCTAGTACCCCGATCAAAATGACTGTCTTGGTACCAAACATGTTGACCGCCAAAATACGATCGTATACTGAAGGTCCCATAAAAGCACGAAGGATGGCTAGCATCATGGTCATCATAATGGTGATGGTCGATACAAACAAAATGTTCGACGCGATTGGATCAATGATTGTCATGCATTCTCTCCTTCCATTTTGGTAGCCATACGGCCCATTTCGCCACCATCTTCTCCCAATAATGACTCCGCCCCTTCCTTAGATAAAGCGTGCACCCAAATGTACCCTTCACCAGCGTCTACTGAAACTGTCCCCGGCGTCAAGGTAATCGAGTTTGCAAACAATGAACGTGCCAGTCGGGACTGTTGTGGTGCGGCGACTTTGACCCAGGTCGGAGAAATGACCGAACTCGCTTCATCATTCAAGGAAGGTGAGACAACTTTTTTCATCACATCAAGATTGGCAACGAGGATTTCCTTGAGCAACCATGGTACATACCACAACATCTTGACCGACCAGTGAAGTGGCTGCCCTTCATTGTCTAATGATGCCAGTGTGGCGGTGACATATACACTAATCAGCACGGACACCACCCCAAAACCGATCAACAATGGCTCATAAATACCCGACCAAGCAAGCCAAATCGCCATCAAGGCAACTGTTAGACTGGCAGCGTGTTTTCCACTGATTGAACCCATAATACATACCTCACTGATAAACAATCATGAAAATAGTGATAAGACAAGGCTATCACTTTTTCAGAAGGAATGTATTGAACAATATTTTGAGATGCAAAGTTGAATAGGTAAAAATACGGGTAAAAGGTGTACTTGTTCAATTTATCGAAGTTTCATCACCACCAAACACATCGCTGCTAAAATCGCTGAAACAATCCAGTATCGAACCACAATTTTCGCCTCAGCCATTTTGTAACTGGTCTTAAGCCCTTGGTGAAAAGGTCCACCACGAAAGCCCCTTTCTCCTTTAAATTTAATAAAGTAATAATCTTGAATTGCAGACGAGAAAAACTGAAACATGAAAATACCGCCAGATATTACCAAAATGACTTCTTGATGCATCAAAAAAGCGATGGTCATCAACACACCACCCAATAATAAAGAGCCAAAATCTCCCATAAACACTTCGGCAGGAAAACTATTGAACCATAGAAACCCCAGACAACATCCCATGAAGATCGAGCAAATTACCGACAGTTCATTGGCACCCGACAAAAATGGATACAACAAGTAATCTGCGTTGGTGGCATTTCCCATCACAAAAGAGTAGACCGCCAACACTAAGAAACAGAAGAAAGCTGGCACCGAAAGCATACCGTCTAATCCATCAGTATAGTTTACGGCATTTGAGATACCAATTGACCAACCCGTTGCCAATATAACCATTACAATTCCCGGAACGATCATGAAAGGCGCTTTAAAAAATGGGAGAATGATAGCCTTGCCGAAGTGATCTCCATCTACCATTGGAAAAATATCAAACCAATTGAAGCAAGCACACAAGCCAAGAAAAACTCCAAAACCCGCTTGTGGAATCAACTTTCCAATACGTGACATGCCTTTATCTGCATTTTTGGCATTTTTCTTTGCAGTATCATCAAAATATCCAATACCACCATGCAAAACCACCGAAGCGATGACAATCCAAACCCGTGCGTCAGAGAGGTCTGCCCATAACAACGAAGCGATCATTGCCGTAATGGCAATCAACACCCCGCCCATTGTTGGAGTGTACTTTTTACTCCCTACATTGTCTTGTCCGTAAGCACGTGGATAATCTTTGTATCCCCTCAAATAGAGTTGCTTGATAACCGGCTGCCCTATCAGCAATGAAAGTATAAAGGCGGTTAGAAAACCCAATAAAGCCCGGGTGGTCGTATAGGTGAAAGCGTTCACTACTGGAATGTCCGACAAGCGTTCTGCAAGAAAAAGTAACATGATTATAGTCCTCCCAAAGTAATGACGCTGTGTAATAAATCCTCAAGTACTTTACGACCTTCAGTCGACAAGTCCTTTTGTTGTAGCGTCTTCTCTATCTGTTCTTTCACCTCTTCATACTCATTAACTTCGCGAGCATTTCGGGCTTGGACGCGCAATTCTTCAACCGAAAAACAGATTGTAATACTATCTTCAAGGTCTTCTTTGACGTCGGTAAACATCTCAACCAAATCAACCTGCAAATCGTCTTTTTGAACGGAGTGTACAATCTCTTTGAGAGACTCTATCTTATCTTCGGTCGAACCATTGCCTGTTAAAGTCTCGGAAACATCTTGTTCAATCTTTTCAATTTTCTCGCGTTGGTATACACCAATCAATTCCTTCTTTAGTTGAAACTGGGTATCAAAACCGTGCGATGTCTGTAAGAATCGATTTTCCACAATATCTTTCAAGTCATCATCGGATAGAAGTCCACGTTTGTTCAAATCGGCAAAACAAGACACCAAGCGTTTACGCACCTGCCAATTCGGATGAAAATAATTGGCTTCAAATTCCTCTTTGATTTCATCAAACGATGTCGCCAACACAGATAAAATACCAAGTGCATTTAACCGTACGTCAAACAAACGACTTTCGGACAACGGCTTAACCACATAC
>CAKZLX010000342.1 GCA_937127265.1 uncultured Pseudomonadota bacterium | reverse complement strand
CCACCATTGAGGCAATCAAATCGGGATAGCGCAACCCCAAACTCAAAGCCCCCAAACCACCCATCGATACCCCAACCAAAGACGTCTGTTCGATATCATATTGATCAACCACCGTACGAATACTGTTGATGGTCCAAGTTTCATAAAGGTGCTTTCCATCAACCCAGTCCAACCAATACCCCCTCTCACCTTCAGGAATCATCAAGACCGTTGGCGGAAATGTACCTTGTTGCATCTCACGCCATACCTGTTGCACAATTGAGGCCCTGGAAAAATTCTGGGCAGAATCTCCTAGACCATGCAAAAATACAATCATCTGATCGGTTTCATCAGACGGCAGCAACAACACATAGCATTGATTCGGTGTCAAACAGGTCAAGGGAAACATTATTGCCCACCCCCCAAAGACTTGAAAGCTGCCACATTATTAGCATACCGCACAGCCTCCGAATAAGAGACTTGCCCACTACGAATGAGGTCTTGCAGCGCACGATCCATCGTCACCATGCCCACACTTCTGGAAGACTCCATCATTCCCAGCGCTTGGTGCATCCGATTGTCACGAATGAGATTACGAATCGCCGGTGTGCCAACCATGATTTCAAATGCAGGTACCCGACCACCACCCGCTTTGGACAACAACAAACGCTGTGAGATGACCACTTGTATACTGGCTGCCAATTGCGCCCGTACTTGATCTTGCTGATCGGCGGGAAAGGCGTCGATGATTCGATCAATGGTTTGTACAGCATCGTTGGTATGTAAGGTCGCAAAGACCAAATGCCCTGTTTCGGCCGCGGTTAATGCAGAGGAAATCGTTTCCCGATCTCGCATTTCTCCGACCAATACCACATCAGGATCCTGTCGCAAAATGTATTTGAGTGCGGCGGCAAAACTTTTGGTATCGGTAAACACCTCACGTTGGTCGATGGTCGATTGAAGATTGTGGTGGGTAAACTCGATCGGGTCTTCAACGGTGATAATCCGACAAGCACGCTTGCGATTGATGCGATCAATCATACAGGCAAGGGTGGTCGATTTTCCAGAACCAGTGGGACCAACCACCAAAATCAATCCGTGGGGTTTATCGCAGAACTGCATAATGTTATCAGGAACGTTCACCTCGTGAGGCTTTGGAATCTGCGAGGGGATGGCTCGTAATGCTGCCGCCATTTGTCCCCGTTGAAAATAGGCATTGACCCGAAAACGCTGACCGTTGTCTAGTCCCAACGCAAAGTCCACCTCTTTTTCCAATTCATAGACCATCCGTTGACGGGTATTCATCACCGAATTTAAAATGACCCGCATATCGGTTGGTGTCAGTGTTTCTTCGAGCAACGGTCGCAAATGCCCATTGACACGAATCAAGGGTTTCCGATTTGCAGTCAGGTGCAAGTCAGAAGCCCCTTTGGACAACGACATGTAGAGCATCTGTTTGACATTGGGAATGGGTTGTTGTTCGGTCTGCTGTCGTTGATGGCTTTGTCCAGCACTGCCCATGCCTTGTAGCAGCAAAGCCAACTCGTCTGGATTGGAAGAATAGGCCAACCCCACTTCTTGAGAGATTTCCTTCTTTTCAACCAAACTGAATATGGATTGGTTAAAGGTTTGCAAACTGTCGGTTCTTGACGAGCGCATCAAATCTTCCAAACTGGAGTAGTCTCGCTCCCGCAACAACTGCCCCACTGCTGGTGAATTGGTCATAATCTCGACGGCCAATACCCGCCCACCTTCATTTTTAGGTAACAATCGTTGGGAGACAATCCCACGGAGAGACAACGATAAATCCATCGCCACTTGTGCTCGGGCATGCTCTGGAAAATAACTCATCAATCGTTGCAAGGTTTGAGAAGCATCAATGGTGTGCAAGGTCGCCAACACCAAATGTCCGGTCAAAGCCGCCGCCAATGCCACTTGAATACTTTCTTTATCCCGCATTTCACCGATCATGATGACATCGGGGCTCTGCCTTACTACCCTGCGCAATCCTTCATTGAACGAACGGGTATCCCCACCAACCTCTCGTTGGGTAATCTTGGACTGAATTGGTTGATGAACAAATTCAATGGGGTCTTCAATGGTGACGATGTGGTAGGCTTGATTTTTGTTCAAATCATGCACCATTGCCGCCAATGTAGTGGATTTACCAGAACCCGTAGCCCCTGTGACCAACACAATCCCTGAACGATGCTGGGTAAACGAGGCCACTACAGCGGGCAATCCCAACTGCTCATAACTAAACCGTCCACTGGCCAAAGGACGAGCCACCACAGTCCAAGCACCACCTGCACGGGCGATATTCAAGCGAAAACGAAACGATTCGACTTGCAACCCAGCATCCAAGTCACCAGTGTGTTGGACATCTTCCCATTGTGAAGGGGTGAGGATGGTCGACAACCACCCACCTATGTCCAAATCAACTTGATGATTCAATGGTACCACGCGACCATCTTGTCGAACACTAACACCGTCGTGCTCTGATAGATAAACATCCGAAGCACCAGATTGCAAGGCGTTAATCAAAATTTGTGTTAGGTCCATGTATTCCCCTTTTTGGATAGTGTGTGACATGACTTCTGATAAGATACCAAAGGTTTTATTGCTCGACAACCACGATTCCTTTGTCCACAACATTCACCATGAATTGGCTGTTTTAGATTGCCAGTGTACACTGTGGAAAAATGATGCTTGCACCCTAACAGACATTGAAGCCTTGGCACCAACCCACATTGTCTTGGGCCCAGGACCTGGAAAACCACAAGATGCCGGTATCATGATGGAGGTGATTGAAACCTTTGTCAAAAGCATCCCAATACTGGGAATCTGTCTAGGACATCAAGCCCTCGGGCTCTATTTCGGCGCCACACTTGGACACGCGCCACTAGTGCAACATGGGAAGGCATCCATGATTACCCATACCAACACTTCTTTATTCAAAAGTCTACCCAGCCCCCTACAAGTCGGACGCTACCACTCTCTGCATGTATTCGATCTCCCACCAGAATTGCAGATTTTGGCAACCAGTGACGATGGATGTATCCAAGCATTTTATCATCAACAGTTACCGATTTTTGGTATCCAATTCCATCCCGAAAGTATACTGTCTCAACACGTTCATCCTATTTGGTCTCGATTCTTGGCGACTTCATCATGATATTTTTGCTTTTGGCTTGTTCTAAGCCACCTTGTACCGACCCTTTGGCCCAAACCAGTTCCTTGATTGACATCTTCGTACGCCTCGAAGAAGATAAATGTCTTCATGAACAAGACAGCCAACTGTTGCAGACTCGCATGAGCACCTACCACACCCAAACGACTCTCCACTGTGATCAAGTCTATCGTCGTTCCTCTGTTGATGGACTTAAATTCGATGGTCCAGAAGAGTTGGTTTTGCAAAGTGCCTCGGTTGCCGATGTGGTCATCGATGGTGTTGGCCGACATATCATCGCCTACAATGACACCCACCCCACAAGATTGAGCACAACCGCCCAAGAAAAACCATCAGTCTTTTGGGAACGTGGACTGATCGGTTTTGGTGGACTGGGTTTGGCCATCGATCCAATGAACGACACCCCTTTGCAATTTATTGAGCCCAACCTTCATTTGGAGACACCATTGGAATTGGTTGATCCAGACATTGGCATCACCAACGATGGCTTATATCGTCTCAACTTTTTTGCTGTGCAACCAACGATGATGAACCGTACCCAACATGGTCCGATGGCATCCGCTAAACCACATCATTTTTATCGTACCGTCAGTTCATCGTTGACCGAGTTCCCCACTCCGGATATTATCGTATCTTCATCAGAGGGCAGTAACGGTGGTGCTGACCCCGCAATGCTGAGTCTCAAAGATGGTTCAGAAATCCTCTTTGTTGGTCCTCTCGATCACACCACCATGGCATGGGTATCATCGAACGGAAACGATTGGCCCCGTTTTGAACCACCCACCTTTAATACCAGACAACGGTTTGCAACCCCAGATGCGCTTGCCGATCCAAAGGGTGGCTATCGTTTATACGGTATGACCAACGGACGTCCTGGCGAGTTTCAAGTTTCACTCAGCAAAGATGGCAAACAATACGGCAAATCGAAAGTTGTGCTTCGTCAACCCAATGCTTTTAACATCTCAGTGGGCGTGGATCCAGTTGGTGTCTGGTGGGTGTATTACAATAAAACAGACATGGCATGTGTTGAGAAATGGGGAGCAACCAAGATTCTCCCACCTACCCAAGGCGCACAGGGAATCCCTCCACTATAGTGACAAAGCTTAGGATACGTCAGGTTGGTTGGAGTCGGTTTCTGTTTGGGTTACCGCCTGATGGGCTTCCAATTCGGCGTTTATTTCGGCTAAATGCGCCAAAGCCCGTTCCAATCCAGGGTGGCTCAATTCACCTTGTTGGACCAGTTGCTCAACTTCTTTACCCAGTTTTAAATAGAGCGTATCTTTACGTTGCTTTAATCCACGAAGGGTCATCTGCTTTTGGGAGGTTTTGCCCACCTTTTTGGCGCCTACCGCACTTTGTTTGAGCACCGTTTTTAAGACTGATTTGATAAGGTCAGTGTTTTCACTCATCTGGATTCTCCTTTGACCAAATTGACGATAGTGGCGATGTCTTCTTCTGTTAAGGCGCCTACTCGATGATAGAGGACTTCAAAGGTATCAGAATACACAAAGGTTTGCGGAACCAACTGCTCTTCCAATCCGAAATGTTGAAAGAAACTATCGGGGTCATCCCGCACCACAGATTGCTGACACTCCAACCCAACACTCTGAGCAATCTGTTCCACTTCCTGAATCCCTTCCTCCACATCTTGGGTTTGAAAGAGATCCCAACTGATACAGAGCATCTTCTCAGCACCAATGTGGCTTTGAATCGAGGCTAGAATATCAAGTTCATCTACACAAGAAGAACACCAAGTGGCCCAATGATTTACCACCTTGGTCGAGGGCATCGATAGCATTTGTTCTTCGATTTCAGCTGAAGACATCAAACGAACCGATTTGGACGTCGATGATTGAAATATTGGCTGTTGGGGTACACGTTCACCGGGTTGCTCAAAGAGATGATTTTTAGCGACGCGATGAGCAACTTTGCGCAATAGGGTTTGAATACTTTGTTGAATCACAAGTTTGTCCTTCAAAAATTAGATTCCTCAGACCGTGGATCGATTGATCAGGGGTAACGTCTATATTTATTGTGTATCATTCTTCTCTGCTTTGTCACTCTTATCTGTTGGCAGGGCTTGACCCCAAACCGACCAGACTTCTTCTTGCCCATCCCACTGGTAAATCTTTGGAGATACCGGATGTTTGGCATTTGCATAGGCTTGTTGAACACCCACCGCCATCTTTTTGTGCAATTGCGTAGAGAGTTTTGGCCAAAAACAAAACATTCCTCTGGCAGGTTGTGCCACCAACACTGGACCACCTGCAATTTCTTGTAAACGTTGTGGATGAAGCCATCCTGCGGCATCCAAACCATCTTGTTGTCCAGTCGCCCAGTACCCCAATTTCTCATTGGCATCAAAAGTTTCGGCAGCATGAAACACATACCGTTCTGTTGAGACCGCCGATGTACTACTTCGCTTCATTTCCATCAGCAAGGTGGCTGACGGCACGGTTTTGGCATTGGTAAAGGAGACCACATTGTCATTGACCATCAAAGGACAAAGCACAAATTCACTGTTCCAATCAGCACAATGCAGTTTTTGAATATTACTGTGATACTCAACATTTGACATCGCTGAAATACGATACTCGACAGGTTGAGCCAAAACTTGTCCCCAACCGACCAAGTACACCAACATGAAGAATGAGGACAATACCAACATTATCTATCGATCACAAACATATCCGTGCGATCAAATAAATCGGTGTTTTCGGCATCTTGATCAGAGGCATTTTCCAATTCTTCGAGTTGTTGAGACAAAGAAGCAACCTGTTCAGTGAGACGTCGATGGCGATCTGACAACACCATACCCATTCCCAATGCCAATTTATAAGCACCCAATTTACCTTCTTCCAACAGCCGTTCAAACTTGCGTCGGGCAAATCGCATCAACACAACATCTTCACGAGCAGTGACGGTGGCCGACCGAGGTACGGAACTGAGGATTGCCATCTCTCCAAAAACCGAAGGTGCCTTCAAAACTGCAACGTTACTGTCCTTTTGAAAAGGGACATGTTTACTGATGGCAAGCGAGCCCTCGTACAGCACATACCAAGCATCCCCAATGTCACCTTCAGAAAAGATCAATTCGCCTTTGGCAAATCGCTGAAACTCCAAGATAGTGGTAATTTCGGACATCTCGGTGGGTGTAAGCAAGGAAAAGATATCGGTTTCCAGCAAAAACTGCACCACGGATTCAAGATTAATAGGTGTGGTTGGATGTGTCATATATATCCTCAAATCAATCGT
>CAKZLX010000341.1 GCA_937127265.1 uncultured Pseudomonadota bacterium | reverse complement strand
GCCTTTTGAGACTGTTCTGCCAAGGTTGGAAAAGACGTTTCCCAACATGCGGCATTGGGTTGTGGGACTCGGTTTGCATCGTCGCTTGACAGAATCTGAGTATTCTCGACTATCAGAGCTAGTTCAAAAGCCCATATTGCAACACCATCCAGATGAATGCACTGTGATTGAAGAGTCTTCCTTTGGCTCTTTTGGTATCTTTTCTCCACTGTTGCAGACTGAATGGACCTTGACGGTTGGGGTGATGGAAGTGCATCAGTACGCTGGTGTATCTGGTGGATACAAAGGAGTGGTTGTGGGTTGTGGATCTGGTAATGTAATTGCCCATTTACACCGTCGAGACATGGTTTGCCATCCCAATGTGGAGGTCGGAAGAATCGAAGGAAACCCATTTCGTGAGGAGATAGAACGATTGGGGGTGAAGACACCTTGTCGTTTTGGTTTGATGTGGGTGCCATCATTAGGAGAGTGGTGGTTTGGTACACCATCCCAATTGCTATCCGAGGCAAAGCAACAAATTTCACCGTGGTATAAGATATCTCAACCGGTGGATACTGTGGTTTTGAAAGTGCCATCCAGTAAAGGCGAAACTTTGTATCAGGCTTCCCGAGCAGCAACCTATTTGGCGTTGTCCCCATCCCCTCCGTTGAGAGAAGGCGGTACGATCATTTTAGAAGCCAGTCTGGCAGAGGGGCTCGGTTCTGAACAAGGTTTTTGTGATGCTTTGCAGAGGTTTAGACCACCTTGGTCGGAGACTTTGTATTTAGACTTGGCAGGAGCAGGTGCCCAGCGGATTTGGATGTTGGCCCGTTTGGCTCAGCGTTTTCACTTGGTGTTGTCTGGGGTCGAAAATCCCGACCTGTTTCGTTCGATTGGTCTGGTGGTCAGCGATGACTTGGGGATTGAAAAAGGGGAATGGTTACTGGTGGAGCAACCTTTTACACAGATTCCACAAGGGTGAAGGATTAGCGAGTTCTATGACGTTGCTTATACTCTGCGATAAATAGTTTCTCGAAAGACTTTTTTAAGGGATGGGTTTGTTTTTGGATGGGTGGTTCAGGAATTGGTAGACCATCATGTCCTAAGAAGGTATTGATATTTTGGATAGTCCCTCGGAAGTCTCTGACCAAATCTTTGTAGTAGACAACCAAGGCGTTAGAACTGCTGTTGGGAAATAGGGTATCCCAAAATTGATTGGCTTCTTTCAAACCAGTCATGTAGTGTGCAATTTTTTGGTAGTCGTATGGGATGAGGTCGAGGGTGGGTTTCTCTTGGTGATTGACAATCCACTGTTCCGTTTCAAAGGCAAAATACATACTGATAGCCTTTTCGACGATGTTTCTTCGTTTGAGTACAATGTACTTTGTCGGTACTTTCATGTTCTGTTGAAACAAGTCGAATCTCTCTGGTTTGAAATAGAGGTCGGCAGCAAACAGTTTGGTTCCGAAGATACCGTTCTCTGAGCAACGATTCTGTTGCAGGATGTTTTGCAACTGGGACAGTCTCTGGGGGTCGTCTAGATACGATGGGTCGTCTTCCCAGGTTTGCTGGGTGTGGTGTTGAAGATAATAATAAAGGTCATTGCGTTTATTGTTGACATATTCGTGTGGGTACCCTAAACCTTGTTCTTCAAGGGTCAAGATTAGTAAATTGCTTCCAGAACGGGGCGTGGTACAAACTACATAAGCCTCTTGTATTGCGTTTTGTGGCGTATCATCTTCAATGGAAATAAATTCTTTGCGCATGGTGACCTCTTTGGGCTATTGACTTACTATGCGTTATCACTTTTTTTGGATTGGGTCGATTTTAGTAAGTGGCACAAGTGCTTGTTATCAACCTTCAGAAAGACCAATGTCTACGGAGTGGACTGATCAGCAAGCCTATTTGTCTGCCAGTCAACAACCGATTCAACAAGCCTTGCAAACCTGTATGCAAATCATCGAACAAGAATT
>CAKZLX010000340.1 GCA_937127265.1 uncultured Pseudomonadota bacterium | reverse complement strand
CGCTTCTAAGATGCATCAACAGGCTTGTCGATTGGCAACGTCTTTGAACTCGGCTGGATATGCAGTGTCCAAGCATTTATTTGACACATTGGTTGTGGCTGGTTGTGAGCAGGAAACGGTATCTCAACGAGCGATCGAGCAACGTATTAATCTGCGTTTTGAAGGTGATAAAACAATCGTTGCTTTAGATGAATGTACGACAGAAAAGGACTTGCATGACTTAGCCTCTATCTTTGGTGTGGTGTTAAGTGATGGTGTTGGGGCTGACTTTGGAATTCCAGAATCCTTGCGACGAACCTCGGACTTTATGACCCATCAAACATTTTCCTCTTACCATTCCGAAACCGAGATGCTGCGTTATTTGCACAAATTGGCCAAACGTGATCTCGCCTTGGACACTGCAATGATTCCTTTGGGGTCTTGCACGATGAAACTGAATGCTACAACGGAGATGATTCCTATAACTTGGCCAGGTTTTAATGCGATTCATCCACACGCACCAGAGTCACAAACCAAAGGCTACGCTCGATTATTTGATACACTGGAAACCTGGTTGGCAGAAATCACAGGGTTTGCTGCGGTCTCTTTGCAACCAAATGCCGGTTCTCAAGGGGAGTATGCTGGTTTACTGGCGATCAAACGTTACCATGAGGCCAATGGTGGAACCCGTAACATTTGCTTGATTCCAACATCTGCGCACGGTACCAATCCAGCCTCTGCAGTGATGGTCGGAATGAAAGTGCAAAAAGTAAAGTGCGATGATCAAGGAAACATTGATATCGAAGATTTACGAACGCAAGCCGAGAAGGCAGGCGAAAATCTTGCGGCATTGATGGTGACTTATCCTTCCACTCACGGTGTGTTTGAAGAGGGAATCCAAGAAATCTGTCAGATCGTTCATGAGTATGGCGGGCAAGTCTATATGGATGGTGCCAACATGAATGCGATGGTTGGTTTATCTCGTTTTGGCGATATTGGTGGCGATGTCTGCCATTTGAATCTTCATAAGACTTTCTGTATTCCTCATGGTGGAGGAGGTCCTGGAGTGGGTCCTATTGGTGTTCAAGCCCACCTAGCACCGTATCTTCCTGGTAATCCCTTAGAAGATGCCTCTGGTGCAGTATCTGGCGCATTATATGGATCTGCATCAATCCTACCGATTACTTGGGCATATATTGCCATGTGTGGTGCGGATGGACTCACCAAAGCCAGCCAAGTTGCTATTTTATCAGCCAATTATGTGGCATCCCGTTTGCAAGAGCACTATCCGATTTTATACCGCGGCAAGAATGGTCGTTCGGCGCATGAGTGTATTTTGGATGTTCGTCCATTCAAGCAATATGGTATTGAAGTAACTGACATCGCCAAGCGTTTGATCGATTATGGGTTTCATGCACCCACGATGTCTTGGCCGGTAGCAGGTACTTTGATGGTTGAACCAACAGAATCAGAACCACTACAAGAGTTGGATCGTTTCATCGAAGCAATGATCATGATTCGCCAAGAGATTCAGCAGGTAATTGATGGACATTGGACCGCCGAGGAATCACCCTTGCGTCAGGCCCCTCACGACCAGTCGGCATTGATGACCATGGATTGGTCGCACCCATATTCACGTGAAACAGCGGTTTTTCCAACCAATGCAACCAAAGAGAACAAGTATTGGCCATACGTGCAACGGGTTAACGATGCACACGGTGATCGAAACTTGATTTGTTCCTGCTCTGCATGGTTTGATGACTCTACCGAAGGTGAAGTATAATTCTTTTGTCTTTGTTTTGGACGCTGGCTCAAAGTTGGGCGAGTGAGTGTCCAAACGAAGATCTCTATGCCTATCGAAGGGATCCTTATGCGGTCGTTTTGTTCGATGAGGTGATTCGGTTTCAGTTGATCGTTGAGAGTGAGCAATGGATTGAGCCTAATGTCGAAGCCTGGCAGCAGATGTTGCTCTCTTGTGATGCCCATCGTACCCAAGTATATTTTGTTCAGTGGCAAGAGTCTTGGACGGTACTGTTGAGGTTGGGTCAACAGTTTCAACAACAACCATCATGGAGATTGATGTCGCGATTTCGTCTTGGTCAGCAGATTCGCAGTCAAGAAAGGCAGGTTGCAATAGGGTACGCCAAGATGTTGCGCTCACTGAATTTGGAGACGGGTATTTCTGTATATTGGGATCCTCAATATCGGTTGTCTAAGGGAATGATATCGACTGCAAGGGGAGCGAAGGAGGTTTATCGGTACATTGAGGTGCAGTACAATGTTCAGTTGTAACTGCAAAATTCAATCATATGTGGACATATTACGTCCGAATTGTGTTGGTGGATACGTATAATAGATATAAGATGAATATATGATCAGGAGGTCAGATGAGTCTTGTTTCTTTAGAATGTCGATATATCATTGAACGTATTCGATCCATTGCCTTTCAGGTGGGAGCCTTTCTTGGTGACGACTGTCAATACAATCGTACACAACAGGCCAAGAAAATCACCGATATCTTAGATGCTTCCAATTTACATCGGTTGATTCCGACCCTTGTGCAAACCATATTGTATGGTGAAGATGACATCGTTAAAATGGAATCAGCACAATTTTTTGAGATGCTTCGGTACGCTCGACAGTACTTTACCCAAGAAGTCTTGGATGCGATTCAAGTGGAAACCGAACGTCCGAGAGCCTCTTTTATGGTGTTAAAACGACGAATCCTCGATGTTGAGGCACAATTTGAACGGAACAATACCATTTTACGCATTGACTTCGTCGTGGACAAAGAACGATATCCCATCCGTCTGAGTTACAAAATGCCCAAGCAAGGGTTCTTGTTCAATGAATGGTTGGCATGGTTTAACACCACCACGGAACAGGCTCTGACGACAAGTGGTGATTTCACCGAATCCCTCAAAAATGACATGCGGGGACGCTCTCTTTGCTTTTTGAAATACTTTCGCGAATACAAAAATGATCGACCGGTATTTTGGACATATAATCGCCTTCATACCGTTCGCGAAGGTTTGATCAATCTCTTTCATCATGATGTGTCTAAGGGGTATTTACCAACCTATCAACCCCAATTGTGGAAACGTGAAACCTTTGATAACATCCGTCAGTTTCTTCGTAGAGATGGGTGTCCTGAGAAATTCTTTTGCTTGGTGGGACGCAAAACATTTGTCTTGGACTCCTCCTTGTCTGAGCGTGACATCTTCATTTCGTTGCAATCAAGTAAATCAGAACGAATCCAAGGCATTTTAAACGCCCAAGGTCTGAGCTTACGCAGTACTGAAAACTTTGTGGCTATTCAACAATTGTTACAACGTCTCGATCGCAATCCGATGGCTGAATTATCTCGGCTGGGTCGTGAGTCTAAGCATTGTACAGTCTGCAATCGCAAATTGGATTCTGATTCCTCAATCGCTCAGGGGATGGGACCGGTCTGTGCCTCGAAAGTACAATCAAAAATGATCCAACGGTCATTGTTTTGAATCACTGTTCTCACTCATTGTTTTACAATGGCAAAGATGGCGATTTGTTGATCCACATACAATGGTTGCTGAAACACATCTGACCATAGTTTGATTTGTTGCTCAAAGGTATTTGCTGGTAAGAATTGGGCGTGCAACACAAAATGCGAAAATCCTTGCTGGGCAATTGTTTGACGTAATGCATTGGTGTTTTGACAGGGGTTCAGTTTGCATTGTTTTCGCAAGACTCGCCAAGAAGAGTGGTTGGGTAAGATGGCATTGAGATAGCGCCACAGTTCGGTGTCTTGAAGCCAAGATTGTTGGATACCATAGGCAATCGGTCTGTTGTGAAGTGTTTGTAGCCACAAGTAGGTGTGGTGAGGTGAGGGTTGACCGGTATCGGAGGCATGATTACTAATCGGGAAGTCTAGTATTTGTTGACCAGAGTGAAGCGTTTTGATGACGGCTGGGGGAATTGATGAGGGTTGAGTATAGCCAATGGTTGTGGGCATGACCACCAGATTCTGTAGCAGGGCGATGACTGGTAATAGCCAAAGGAAGCGCTTGTTGGTAGGCTGAATCTTTTCCATCCACAATCCGACTACAATCCCACCGGTTAGCAAGACCATCCAACTGTATTCCCAAGGTACTTCCATGGTGGAAAAGTAGGGAATGATGCTAGCAGTGAAATAATACATCGGAGAGGGTAGAACCAGACCCTCGGCAACCGTAATGTTTGGACCCAAGGTCAAGACTATAAAATATCCACAGAGTCCTAACCACATTTTGTCGCGCCTATCAGTGGCATATCGCCATCCCAACAAGAACCCTAGGGGAATTAACCAGCCAATAAAAATACTTTCTTCCAAGACATCAAACCCAAAGGATTGCTGAATTGTTGGATAGATCAGGTCGACCCAAGTAAAGTCATTCAAGGTCTCCAACGGTGTTTGCCAGTCCCAAAAGGCTTTGGCTTGGTGTTGGATGATGCTCTCGGTGCCCAAACTCGACTGGGCACGTTGACTGATCGGGTAGGCGATGGCAGCACAACCAACTGCCAGACTGCTCAGTGGTTTCCAATGCTCTCTTTGTTGGAAAAGAGACCATCCTGCAATCCATACACTGCTGACAATGGCAAACATGGCATAATGCCACGAACCGAGTATGGTGAAGCCAAAGGAGAGTACACCGCCGATTATCCAGTACCAACGAGGGGTTTCAAGCAGTCTCAATAGACAAGTCAAATAGAACAACAGCCAACCCAAATTGAGTCGTTCAAAGACCGCCGAGTGTAGTACAAATCGCATTACAAAAGGACCGGTACTGACAGTCATCATGACAAAGAGCGTGCTCCAAAATTGAAAGCGTAACTGTTTACATAGTGCAATCGTTCCCACTCCTAGCAACATCCATTGTCCTAGCACCATTGCATTGATACTGAGTAGGAATGGCAAACCAATGCTGGTACCTATCCAAACCAACAGTCCGTTCAGCCAGTCAACGTGATAGAGATCACCTGTATAGGGAACATTTAAATAGGGCTCGCTATTTCGCCAAACCTCAGACCACCCACCGTCTTCGAACTTTCGAATCCAACGCCAGTATCCCCAAATGTGTGGATAGAGATCACTAGACTGATCTCCGATGACGGTGGTCAAGGGATGGAGAACAATCTCTCGCAGACAAAATAACCCGAGGAGCAGATGAATCAAAAGGAGCGTTAGCCAGTGTTTGCGATGCATGCCTATTTGTATCGTTTTTCACATGGGGTGTGGTCAACAAAAAAGGTGCCCGATTGGACACCTTCTGTGTAATGCACGTCGAATCGTTGTCTTATTGACCCATTACGTACTTTACGTTGCCCATGTTGTCGATATAGGCGATGTGAATGAAGTTGGTGGGATCGATGTCCACATCCAATTGTTCTCCACCAAACCCAACTTGGTAGGTGTTCCATTGGTTGTTTTCTTTGAGGGCAATGTTGACAGTGTTGCTCGTGGCATTGTGGTAGACAATGTATGGTGCATCTTTGTTGTTGAAGGCCAAACGAACACGATCTTTGGGAACGATGTCACGATTGTCCAACTCTTCCCAGTTGTCCGCAGGGATTGGAGGTGTACCAACATTGGCACTCACTACGGTTTCGATGTTCCAGCCATCACAGGTACCTGTGTTGCAAGCATACTTGACTTGTTGGTTGTCGTTATCAAAATAAGCCACACAAACTGAACCGTCATTTTTCAAGGCTGCCGAGTTGTAGATACCTTGTTGCAAGGACACAGTGTTGTTGTAGCAATAAGAACCAGAACCCGTAACTGTACCCCAAATGTCGGTCAAACTCAAAGAGGAGTATTGGTTGATAGTTCCAGGATCGGAGGTCAACACGGTGAAGCCAACGTAGTTGTTGATGTAGTTGGTAATTTGTGGAACTGCCCAACCGGTTAGAGAATTCTCACTGAGACCGTTGATCACTTCTTGCAACTCGTTGTGGTTGTAGAAGATCGCGTGTGCATCATCGTTTGCATCGATAACAACTGTATTGAACAGACCAGAGTATCCACCAATAATGGGTGCCGGAAGTAAACCACTAACCAAGCCACCTGTTGGATCGATACTTTCCACATCAATTTCTGGGATTTCCAAATCCAATTGGACATTGATACCATTCAAGCCAGTGAGACCAGAGACCAGTTGGTTGGTCATGTCATAGATGTAGGGTACGCCGGATTCTCCATTGAAGTAGACAAAGGTCGGCATATTTCCAGAGTCAATGTCCATCGCTACGTCACGTCCAACGTTGAAGCGATCATTGGATGGTCCATCAATTTCCAATGGTTCAGACCAGTTGCCTTGGGCATCGCGGAAGATGTATTGCAAGGCGGTGAATGCAGAACCTTCTTCGGTGAAAGCAACCTGTACTCGATTTTGACTATCGACTTTGGCATCCATTCCAGCCACACCCAGTCGACGAGCATCACCCGTTGAGTATCGAGGACCGCAATCGGTGCAGTCTGTTCCGAGAGAGCAAACACTGCTGGTTGGCATAGAAGGATCGATTGTTGAAGGTCCACCACCATCATCACACCATCCATCATTGACCCAAGCATTTTCGAATCCACAGGCATCAGAGCAAGATTCAACGGAGTCATTGGTTGGGGTGGCAGCCGATTCGAATCCAGCCCAGTTACCATTGGTCATGCGGTAGTTGTACCAGATTTCATCTTCGTATTCGTAAACAACGTGGGCTTGACGGTAACCATCGACCGAAATCGCTACGCGGTCACACTCACCATCACAGAGTTCATCTACGTATTCTTCGGTGACTGCATAGAACCCAGGGTCACTTTCTCCATCACAGTCGGTATCTAATCCATCGGTGATGTCTTCTTGCATACCGGGGTTCACATTGGGATTGTTATCGTTACAGTCATTCCCACCAGCGGCTAAGTCCACATAGCCATCTTGGTCAAGGTCAGGTCCATCAATGCCATCGCAGTTTTGATCGAAACCGTCCACTGCACGATCTTCAGCACCAGGATTGATTTGAGAGTTGTTGTCATCACAGTCACCTTGATTTTCTGAATATCCATCTTCATCATCATCGGTGGTTAAGGGATCGACTTCTGAAGAAGGTTCGCCTGAAGGTTCTCCAGAGGGTTCGCCAGCAGGTTCAGCAGTAATTTCACTACCGTCTTTTTCAAAATTGTCAGAACAGGCAAGCAAGGTCATTGCCAAAAGAGAAAACGACAAAGGTTTCATAAGGGCTCCATAAAATTGTACAAAGAGAAAGAGTGGAAAATGTTAGCGACCCATAGCATACCAAATGCTTTCATCGGTGCTGTTGAAAAATGCAAGGTGGATGCGGTTATCACCATCAACGGCCATCTGTACGTTTGCGCCAAGATCTTTTCCGTTGGCTGCACCTGCTGTGGCGATGTCCCACTCGGTACCTTGCAAAGATGCGACTCGCAAGGTACTTGATGGTGTATGGTGGTAGGCGACATAGGGGATGGATCCAGAAGTAAACACCATGGCAAGAGAGGTGCTTTGTCCGATGTCTTCTTCAATTGTTTGGATGTCCCATTCGCTACATCCGGAGGTGTTTACTTGGCAGGCATATTTCAACCCAAAGTCAATACGATCGTGGTAAGCGATACAGATTTTGTTATCGGGACGAATTGCTGAGGCGTGTGCCAAGCCTCCTGGTTCAGCGACGATTTCCGTTTCACAGTAGAAGTTGCTGCCGGTGAGGGCTGAGATTTGGGTGGCTGGTTCGTTACCCGAGCCATAGGGGGAAGTCTCATCCAAAAAGGTGACATAGGCCATGTCGGTGGCACCAATCGAAAGTGTCGTATTGATACCCATTGGCGCACCATTGGTTTGATCGCTGATCACCAAAAAGTCTACCTCTTCACGGTAGTCTA
>CAKZLX010000339.1 GCA_937127265.1 uncultured Pseudomonadota bacterium | reverse complement strand
GGAGGCCAAGTTGCCAATGTAACTATCGGCGCCGTAAGTTTGCACCAGTTCAGCAGTGATTCCAAAGGCACCTGAGCCACTCAAGGGACGCAATAAGGCAAGTGGCAAGACCTCTCCAGGAAGGTTGATGAGACTGGTTAAGGGCTCGACCCAACCAACGATCATCTCTAAGCCACCACTGGCGCGAAACATCCCAATGGCTGACAAGATGGCAATCAGGTAGGGAATGATCATGGTACCCAAATTGAAACCTTCTTTGGCGCCTTCAATAAAAGACTCGTACACTGGAACCCCTCGAAGAACACCAACCAAAAGCATCCCGAAGATCAAACTCGGCATAATCCAAACACTGGCGGCTTCACCGATGGTGTAGACAACCAATACCAATGCAATCAAAGACATCGCAAAGATCAACAACGGTACCAACTCACCCAATCCGCGGCTGACTTTGGTATGTACCGGTGGAACGAAGCCTTCGTCGGCTGGTGGAGAAGGAAACAATTTGGACAATCCTTTGGCGGCTAAAATACCGACTCCCGTTGACAAAGCGGTGGCTATCAAGGTGGTGGGGAAAATCGCTGCGGGGTCGGCTGACCCGAATTGGGCTCTCAAACCGATAATACCGGTAGGCAACAAGGCAAGACCACTGGTATTGATCGCCAAAAATAAACACATCGCATTACTGGCGGTGCCTTTGTGGGGATTGATATCATTCAACTCTTTCATGGCTTTCAATCCAAATGGGGTAGCGGCATTTCCCAAACCCAGTGCATTGGCGGCAATATTCATCACAATCGCCCCCATCGCAGGATGATCAGGTGGCACATCAGGAAACAAACGCACCAACAAAGGACGAATCAACCCTGCCATCCAGACCAGACCACCAGCTTTTTCCACAATCTTCATCAACCCCAAAAATAAAGCGATGTATCCAATCAGTCCAATGGCTAGGTTGACTGAAGCCTTGGCCGATGCCAATGCGGCTTGACCAACCTTGTCGGGTACAAACTGTAAGGGTGCCAAGGCAATATCTTGGTCGAGTGCCGAAACAGAACTTTCAGCCCAACCGCGTTTTCCTGTGGTGGGTTCGCATAGCGCCAACACCTTTTGGTTGGCAGTATTCGGAGGCAAGACTGGTACACTGTAAGTCCATTGTTGTGCACTATCAAAAGCAGTGGTTCCTTTGGCAATCGTTTTACCTTCATGTTGAGCCACAACCTCAAGTGTCGCATTGGCAGCGCAGGTATACTCGCCACCAACCGTACCACGCATGGTATCCGACAAGGATTGTTTGATGGCAACCGGTTCGGCGATCCGTCGTTTCTCCTCCGGAAAAATGGTTCCGACAACCATAAAGATAAAGGCGACACCAACGATGGCAAAAAATACCATGTTCATATCCACCGACAATTTGCGTTTGCCCTCTTTGTTTTCTGTACTCATACACTCTCCTTACGCTTACTCAATAACATCGCGATCCAAACCACCCACAACAAGGACTTCTCGGTCATCCACTGCAAAACCTCTGGGAAACAATCGATCACCTCAATCGCCTTCCATCCTGAAGGATCTGATGCTACTGTAAAGACGTTGGTCGGGGTTGATTCACAGACAAAATAGGGAATGGATATGTTGGCTTCCACATCCATTTCCGTATGGTTAAACTGCTCTTGCATCCAATCGTTGTCCACAATAGGCTCGATAACAACGATGGCACCAGTGAAATCTCGAACAGCAGGATTGGCATGCAAAAACACCAACATTCGCTGAACATCTTCACCTTGCACCACAAAAATAAACCGTTGTGATCTCCTTTCCAACACCTTTTCCAAATCTGGTAATAACGAGTCACTCGACCAATCAGCAATCAACCTTTGCAATTCAAATAAACGCGCCCAATCGGCAACCAGTTCTTCAGAACCCACCACAATGGTTTCTTCTAACTTTCGGCCTAGCACGGCTAGCAACTGTGGGTCTAGATCCTCTGAGGTTGTCAAGGAGGCATCCACTTTCAGTGCCGACCATGAAACCAAGTTCAACGGTCGAGAAAAGATTCCGGTATCAGGTTCCTGCCCCTGAAAAGCATGACCAAGTGCCAATTGAAATTGCTGCCAATCAATCTCAGGATCGGTCGGTAAACTTTTCCAAACTGCCCAAGCCCCCAAAAAAGCGATCCCCACTTCAAGAACCCAATGTTCAAGATTCAATCCAGTCATAACGCTCCCAACACTAGCGACATATCTACCAAGGACTAACCAATACCCACATAGATATCTTCACTTTTTCGATTTTTTAAACAAAAAAGGTTGACACGTCCAATGAAAATTTGCAAACATAAGATGTACTTGATACAAGTATAGTGCACTTAATTGTGTATTTCTTTAAACCCCAACTGTTATTCATTAATGGAGACGTAATCATGAATGCATTCAAATTGGTTTTGACTCTCGTACTTGGCGCATCTTTGGCAACTACTTTCGCTTGTGGCGAAAAAGACGAAGATACTTCTGCAACTGAAGAAACTACTGAAGAAACTACTGAAGAGACTACAGAAGAGACTACAGAAGAAGCCGCTGAGTAATCAGAGAGTTTGTATTTAACTAATCCTTAGTTAGATTTTGTAAGAGTGCGTCGGGTTTTCTCGGCGCATTTTTTGTTTTTTCTACTGGTTATATTGGTAACTGTTGGGTTTGAAGCAGACACTTGGAGTGTACGTGTTCAGTCGGCATCTAAACTTGTTGAACAGATTGCGACGCTGGGTCGATATGATCATCCTTTGTCTCTTGGTTGGTCTGATACTATTTCTGATTCCTATCGGTTGGATTGGTGAAGTGACTTCGATGTGGGGACCGATCCCGCTCACCACAGAACCTGAGCCCTTATCTTGCTTCGGTGATGTCTGTCTACATGCCACCAGACCAATTTTGCGGTGGCGGAATTTTCCCTTGATGTTGAATGTCTACACCCCTGCTTGGCCAGATTGGATAGGATGGTTCATGTATAGGCTAGTTGAGTCACCCATCTCCATTCGCATCTCTCAAGTTTTCTGTACCACAATCTGTTTAGCGATCTTGCTTCGACTCACCAAAGGTACACTTTCCTCAAACTCACAAACCTTCTTTATTTTGTTCTTGTTGACCGACTGGAATTTCATGGTCTACAAAAGAGCACTGGGCAACACCGAAATCGTACTGCAACTGGCATTACTCCTTTGTTGTATACCATTCTTGAGCCACTCTAAACGAGCACATGCCCAATGGGTTTACTGGGGTATCCTGTTGGGTTTGTGGGCTAAAATTACCTTTGTCTTGTGTCTACCACCACTGTTGTATCTGTGGTATACCAACAACAAAAATATACTTGATTGGCGAAAAGTACTGGGAACAGTGTTGATTGGCTTACTACCAACCCTCCTAATGTTCTACTGGACGCTGCAAATTGACATCCCTGTACGCTCACATGATTTTTGGACCTTACAATGGGAACGTATCCGATATGCAATTGAGGGTGGTTCTAGCAATGTCAGAGAACAAAGTGGTAACTTCTGGATATGGCTGTTGGATCCACTGCAATTCTTTTCGCTGGCTTATGGTGTTGGGGATATTCTTTGGCATGGATGGGGTCGATTAGTGGGCTTTGGATTGACTACTTTCGCCGCACTGTATTCTACACAAACTCGTTCAACGATACGCTTGGTGGTACTGCTAGGGCTACAAGCCTCTCTCTTGACATGGATTGCCCAAGACCTACACCATCTGGTGATAGCCACTCCTTTACTTTGGTTGGTCACCGTTCACATTTGGCAAGAAACCCACCTCTCTACCGTTTGGCGTAGCCTTGCTTACAGTTGTATATTTGCCAGTCACCTCTGGATTTTCGCCGATGCTAATCAGGTAATAAATTCGGTTTCTACCCCAACTTTTTCCACAGAAAGACAACAACACTTACTCTCTTTACTACAGAAACACCATGTCCAACAGGTTACCACAATGGACTATGAGGTCATGGGGGTCTTAGAGGTGCTCGACCCGACCTTGCCTGTCATCCATGCATGGCCAAGTATCAGCACACAACGCTGGGCAGCATTACCCGACATCATCAAGCAGACGGCTCCATATCTTCTGTTGGTACTCGAGAGCCGTATGCCAATGACCTACAACCTTCGGACACCTGAAAAGCGATTGGTGGACACTGCACAACGATACGGTTTCTCAGCCACTTTGATAGAGCAACAGCCCGGAATCGACCTGTATCAAATCACACCACTTGATTAAAAGCCCTTACCAAGTACCTACACTAGGCATCGATATCCAAGGTTCTTGAAGTGGAAGGGCCTCACCGTCTTGCAGCAATTCAATCGAAATCTGATCCGGAGAACGTACAAATGCCATGCGTCCATCTCGAGGCGGGCGTAAGATTTGCACCCCATGTTCTTGCAAACGCTCACACATCGCATAAATGTTGTCGACAGCGATGGCAATATGACCAAAATTACGACCATCGGTATAGGGTTCTGTTTGATCCCAGTTGTAGGTCAACTCAAGTTCGTGCAAATCCTCCAAGTCATCGGATTCTAAAAATACCAGTGTAAAGCGTCCACTCTCAGACTCCTTACGCTCCAGTTCGTGAAAGCCGAGTACCGTGAAGAATGCTAAGGCTTTCTCCAAATCCAGTACCCGAATCATGGTATGCAACATTCTCATTGGATATGTCCTCTATTAAAAGGTTGTTCCGGCAGTCATCACAAAACCAAAGACCGGTTCAATAGCACCCACCTGTCCCAAGTCATACGCCAAAGACCGTTGCTTCATGCCCGCAGTCCCCAAACGGATATCGGCATCCACCACCGGTCGAATACGTTTTCCAACTTGAAAGAGTTCCAAAGGATGCGTATAACCCAAGTGTGCCGTGGTCAAAATTGAGTTTGGCATATCCAACCACCCCAAACGAACACCTGCCCGTAAACCATATCCATAAGATGCATCTCGACCAAACAGGTACCCTGCACCAATATATCGATTCTGTGAAAAACGATTGGTGCGATAGACCTCTTGATTAATCGTACACCCATCAAAGTCAGCAGTACGACGTTGAGCAGCGTCATTATTATAGGAAACACAATTGGGATCTACTTCAACCGTGACCACATTGTTTTCTTTATTTCCCGGTGTTTGGTAATACTCGGTCCATCCTTCATCGTTCAAACTGAGTCCAAACTCGATTCCCACTTGCAACATAAAACGGGTGTAATGGGCACGTAAGTCAAAAGCGACCGGCATTGAAGCTGCAATCAAATTGGGATCAATGCTGTTTAGGGGATTGGCACCATTGGCAACCGCATCCGGTTCTGGTGGGGTAAAGGCAATCGTTGCCCCATTGTACAACGCTCCCATCCCCATGGTGGTCACAAAATGCACCGGAAATTCTTCGTTGCCTGAACGAACCTTACTCAATCGGGTTGTGGTTGGATCAAATCGCCACACCCAGACTTTATTTGGATTACCGGCTTTGGGTACCGCAATGTAGATTTGTCGATCCACTTCTTTGTGTAACTTGGCATAAATCGCCAATGAGGTCAGGATATCGGCATCTACTTCGGGATTACATTCATTCTCATAAAGAAACAATTGACGCACAAAATCCACTTCCATTCGCTTACGGGCAATCTCCAACACTCGATAAGCCTTATCTTCGGTTTTGGTGGCTTCATAGCGTTCAGACAGTCCCACACCCTGATCGACGTGTTTCAAGAAAATATCAGAGCGTCCAAGAAAGACATCAAATTCACCATTTTCATCGGTTTCCACAGGAAGTCCGTTGATCAGGATTTCATATTGCTCGTCAAACTCATCCTTGTCAAACTTATCTTCCATTTGAAAGTCGATTTTCATGGATGGAAAAGCACCTTTTTGCATCAAGTCCAAGTAATACTCCACCGCTCCCTGCATATCAGGATTGTCAATCTGTTGAATCAATTCTGGTTCTTGATAGACCATCGCGGCAGCAAGGTAATGGTAATAGTTCACGTTGCGACCACCCACATACTCAAAGAGTGGAGCCGCATTTTCAGACATATTGTCCGCTGCACGACCAATCTCGGTGTACAACTGAAACAAAGGAGACCGCAATTCTGGTCGATCGACGAACCAAATTTTTTCAGCTGCCTTACGATATTTCAAGCCCAATTGTTGCCACTCATTGGGATCAACATCATCAAACCCAATCCGCTTGGCTTGTTGTACCATCGCCAATACATCATCAATATTCTCATCACTGACGGTGGCGGGTTGCATCTCAGGGGCAATCGTGGCATCTTTAATTTCACGACCATCTTGATACAAATCAATCGCCGGCAAAAACAAGGCATCCGATTTCCCAATCGCCGAACGAACGTTCCGTTGCAAGTTGATATCGCGATAGTCGGTTGAGGTACCCTCATAGCGCAGCACAATCACCCTGGCAAATTGATCTTTATTGGCTTCAAGTTCTGCCTCTGCAGCGGCAATTTCAGCCTCTTTTTCTGCTTTTGTTTTTCGCTTTTTAACGCTAGAATCAAAGGACTGCCCCAAAGGTTCAGCCTGTACAGATGGGGATAGAAACCACAACAAAGCCGTGGTACAAACAACACGCAACATACTTTCTCCATAAAGATTCACAATCAATACTTTGAAAGCATAGCACGATCGCCTATCGAATTCACATTACTTACACTGTGCTTCGTTTCCGTTACGAATCGTACAAGTTAAAGACTTTCCACCACCGTTAACAGTGGTAATCGCGCCACCAGGTGCAAATTTGAGTTTGCATTGTGTACCCAACGGCACACTGGCAACAGAGGCTTTTTTATTTCGAATCGATGATTTCTGTCGAAAGTCACCACAGGTCACATTTACCTTTGTCACTCGATCAGAGGCGCCACTAATGGTAATATTTAAGGTTCCCGTGGTTGCTTTTGGTGTTTTGGGAATCCGTTGTTTGGTTGGCGTAACGCGTTGCGGTTTGAGTTGGGCGATTTCCACTTCTGGTTCCGGCTCAGGTTCGGCATAAACCTCCTTGACCGTTTCCACTCGTTGTACAATCGCCTTTGGGGTTTCGGGTTCTGGTTTGGGTAGCAAAAACACCACGGCTAAAGCGGCAACACAAACAAAACCAACCGCGCTCAACAACAGAATAGGCACTCGTAAAGAACCCGACAGTTCAGAATCATCGACCACATCGCGATTGGGTGGTGGTGCATGACCACCAAATTGAGGGGTTTGTCCTCCAATACCCGAATTGCTATGACCACCAACACTAATGGTTGGAGCCTGACCACCGACACCAATACTAGGGGCGATCGGATTGGGTGGGGGCGTAGATTGAGGGACTGGTGGTGCACCATACCCTGGCGGTAACGATGGTGGCGGTGCAAAATTCGGCGTGCCCACACTTGGGCCCCCACCGCCACCCATCGGAGGCGGTGTTGATGCAGGTGTTGGAGTGGTCGCCACCTTAGGAGTGATCGCCATAAAACTAGTCGCGTCGTCATCGAGTGCGGCTTCATTATCAGGAGATGCAGGACGTGGAATAATGTAGTCTGATTCGGTAGACTTTGGCCGAACTGGTCGCTTTGGTGTTTTTGGACGCATGGGCTCTCCATGAGTAGGTTCAGTATTGTTGCGTAAAGCCTCTCTTAATGAGGGCGCTCGATGAAGTCCGCTCAAAGAGGCTTCCAATTCTTCAAAAGACGGTGGTGGTTCCATAGGATGAACAGCATTAAAATAATACTGGGCAAACTGTTGCAAAGCCGTTTGTTGACCTTGGGCTGGTAGTTTAGAGCGCAAACTGAACTGAAAATCACGACCGTCTCGGTACCGTTGTTCAGGTTGTATTTGCAGGGCTTTACGAAGAATTCCGCCAACACTAGGTAAGCGACGCTCTAATTCTTCGTAGGTAAAGGTAAATCGACCTTGAATAACGTTGCGAAGCATATCACGAATTGGATTGGAAGAGCCAACGGGGATGGTATAGGCAGGTTCTCCAGTAAGTAGTTCATACAAAATGAGCCCCAAGGAAAACAAATCGGACCGATGATCCATGACTTGATTTTGAGCTTGCTCTGGTGACATGTAGATTGGTGTACCTTGCACTTGATCTGTTCGACCTACCGAAAAGTCAGAATTGCTGACCCTTGCCAAACCAAAATCCAAGATTTTGATTTCCCCAGTTGACGTGAGAATAATATTAGCCGGCTTCAAGTCCCGATGCACCAAGTGCAACGGTTCAGAATTCTCACCATAAGAAGTGAACGCCTGAAACAAAGCATCGGCGATTTCACAGCCTATCTCGATGGCTGCAGCTGATGGAAAACGGATCTTCTTACGGGTCAGTTCATCAATAATTTGTCGTAAATCAACCCCGTGAACGTACTCCAT